>DASRBN010000031.1 GCA_035653615.1 Ktedonobacteraceae bacterium
CCTGCAATCTGAACTGAGACCGGCTTTGCCAGGATTGGCTCCCCCTCGCGGGTTGGCGACCCTCTGTGCCGGCCATTGTAGCGTGTGTGTCGCCCAGGATGTCAGGGCCGTGCTGACTTGACGTCATCCCCACCTTCCTCCCCGTTGAACAGGGCAGTCTCGTTAGAAAAAATCAACTAACGATAAGGGTTGCGCTCGTTGCGGGACTTAACCCAACACCTCACGGCACGAGCTGACGACAGCCATGCAGCACCTGTGTAGCCGTCCCTCGCGGGAACATCCATTTCTGGATGGTGCGACTACATGTCAAACCCTGGTAAGGTGCTTCGCGTCGCATCGAATTAAACCACACGCTCCGCTGCTTGTGCGGGTCCCCGTCAATTCCTTTGAGTTTTAGTCTTGCGACCGTACTCCCCAGGCGGACCACTTAACGTGTTAACTACGATACGGAAGGGGTCGACTCCTCCCACATCTAGTGGTCATCGTTTACGGCCAGGACTACCGGGGTATCTAATCCCGTTCGCTCCCCTGGCTTTCGCACCCGAGCGTCAGAAGTGAGCCAGGACCCTGCCTACGCCATTGGTGTTCTTCCGGATCTCTACGCATTTCACCGCTCCACCCGGAGTTCCAGGTCCCTCTCTCACTCTCAAGTTCGCCAGTATTTGAAATCCCCCACCGGTTAAGCCGGTGATTGTCGCTTCAAACTTAGCGAACCGCCTGCGTGCGCTTTACGCCCAATAATTCCGGACAACGCTTGCCCCCTACGTATTACCGCGGCTGCTGGCACGTAGTTAGCCGGGGCTTATTCACCAGGTACCGTCCATTCTCTTCCCTGGTAAAAGCAGTTTACAACCCGAAGGCCGTCGTCCTGCACGCGGCGTTGCTCCGTCAGAGTTGCCTCCATTGCGGAAAATTCCTCACTGCTGCCTCCCGTAGGAGTCTGGGCCGTTCTCAATCCCAGTGTGGCTGATCATCCTCTCAGACCAGCTACCGATCGTTGCCCTGGTGAGCCGTTACCTCACCAGCTAGCTAATCGGCCGCGGGCTCATCTTCCAGCGCCCCTCCGAAAAGGAGCTTTGCTCGTTGCCGAGCGTATGCGGTCTTGTCAGCGATTTCTCGCCGGTATTCCTCACTGAAAGGCAGATTACCCACGTGTTGCTCACCCGTCCGCCACTCGCTCATTGCTGAGCGCGTTCGACTTGCATGTGTTAGGCACGCCGCCAGCGTTTATCCTGAGCCAGGATCAAACTCGTCATACATTGTTTTGCGTACACCCTTTTGACGAAAGGATGTACTTGAATTGACAGAAACTGCTTTAGCAAACAGTTGCTGTTCTGTTTTCCACTCTTCAATTGTCAAGGTTCATGACAGACAGCATGTTCAATAAACATACCGTCAATCGAAAAAATACAGGTTGTGGTGCGCATCCCGAAAAAGGGACAGCAAAACGTGGGAAGATTTCAATTCCTCAATCGAGAAAATGGCCATTGGCCAACATTGGGGGTGTCAACCAGAAGCTGCTTACCCGTCTTCCTCAACCACGTTTTGTATTATCTCACATGCATCGCGAAATGTCAAATCGCGTGTTCATCAACCTGGCACAAGTCGATGATGTGCATGCTTCACTACTTACAACACATTGAGCCGGAACTTTATTCCGCACTCACCGCTCCGCATTCAAGAGAACTCGTAAGTGGTTTTCATGTAGTAAAACATAGGAAGCATGGATTTTATTCCACACTCACTAACTCTTTCAAGAAGTCTGTAACGTGCCAGCGGCACTTAGACTTTCTTTTTTTCGCGCCAGGGTGTATAGTGTGGTGAGGAGAAATTTGTCCGAATTGAAAGGCTGTTCGTATGGTTTTCTGTGGACATTGCGGTTATCAACTGGCGCCAGGGAATACAGTATGCCCGCGCTGCGGAACCCCTGTTGATCCAGATGTGGAGATGACAATAGATAGCCCGCCGGAGCCAGACAATCCAACGGTTGCCTCCGGTCTGATACACGCGCCTACACAGGTACAGCCTGGCGTTCAGCGCCCGGTTGCCGGCGGTTCAGGTAGCCAGTTCACGTCTGGGCAGCAGGAGCCACTCATTCTAGGGCCGGATGGCAATACCTATAACCCTGATACAGGGCTGGCTAACGCGCCTACCAGCATGATGGGCGCGCCAACCTATCCTATGCCCAATCAGGCTTCTCCTGCCAACCCTAACGTTGGGTCGTATCCTGGCTATGATCAGCAGAATATTGGCAATTATCCGCAGCCAATGGGTTCGTATCCTGGCTATGTACCGTTTGCCGGCGATGGCCATACATCGCAAGCCGAGTACGAGGCGATGCGAGCGGAACTGGCAGCGCGTAACAGGACGGGGCGCATTGTTGGATTATTGCTCATCTTGCTGGGTCTGCTTCTTATCATTGGAGCGATGGTGTTATACGTGGTAGGGCGTAATGCAACCACATCTATCGAGCATACGCTTCCTCTCGCCAATATGCTGGTAATCAAGCATCTCCTGTAGTAGTCCCGCTCGCTACCTTTATCTGGCTGGCGGGACTACTATGCTATAATAATACTGAACTAGCAAGTCTTTCCTGAGGATGCAATGTCTATGCAAGCAGGGGCAAGAGAAATATGGCAATCGAAAATCTACGAACCATGACAGTTGAAGAATATTTTCAACTCGAAGATAACGACTGGATTCGCAATCGCTGAAAGGTGAAAGCTACCACAAAGAGCAGAACCAGTGGATTTACGAAGCCTTTGAAAGTGAAGACGAGATCACGCTACATAGCCTGGGTGTCCACTTCCCCTTGACTGATGCTTATGTGGATGTGGAATTTGAAGAAAATACGGGCGACCAGAACATACAGTAATTTCACCCACCATTATTGTTCGTGAGATGAAGATATAGCTATATCCTTTATCTCTCCATCGTTGCTCCAACACGCAATATCCTCAAGGCACGTTCAGTGGTATCGCGTGTTAACTCGGCGGCATGTTCCATCGCATATTCCAGCGTCATAGGGCCAGGGGGCAACACCGCGATGGCATCTACTCCTAACTTGTAGGTTTGCTGGTAGTTCTCTCCCAGCCCACCGGCAATCGCCAGTACCGGCAGTCCATAGCGTTTTGCCAGAGCTGCAACGGCTCCCACGGTCTTGCCATAGGCGGTCTGGCTATCGAGTTGTCCCTCTGCCGTAATCACCAGGTCGGCAGAGCGCATGTGCTTCTCCAGTTGCACTGCCTCCATTACAATCTGCGCTCCTGGTCGCAATGTTGCATGGAGAAATGCCAGCAGGCCCGCGCCCAATCCACCTGCCGCCCCAGCACCGGGTACATCTCGTACCGCCAGTCCAAGATCGCGCTTGATGATCTGTGCGTAATGTTCCAGGGCGGCATCCAGTTGTACTACCATCTCAGGTGTTGCGCCCTTTTGTGGGCCATACACTGCCGAAGCTCCATTCGGCCCGCATAGGGGATTCGTGACATCGCAGGCCACGTCAAACATGCATGTTTGCAGTCGCACATCCATCATCTCTGTGAAAATGCGGGACAGTGTGGCAAGGGCAGCCCCACCATGCGCAATCTCCTTTCCTTCTGCCGTTTGTAGTGAAGCGCCCAGCGCCTGTGCCATGCCAGCGCCGCCATCGTTAGTCGCGCTGCCCCCAATACCAATGATGAAACGATTGCAGCCATATTCCAGGGCAGCCAGGATCAACTCGCCTACTCCAAAGGTCGTCGTGATGCGCGGGTCGCGCCGTTCAGGAGGGACAAGCGGCAGCCCGGCGCATGCCGCCATCTCAATTGCGGCAGTGCGCCCATCTCCCAACAGACCGAAGAACGCGTTCACGGGTTCGTCCAGTGGCCCCGTCACCGCCTGCTCTACTATCATGCCGCCGGTAGCATCCACCAGTGCCTGGACCGTTCCCTCACCACCATCGGCAACAGGAACGATATCGATTTCCGCCTCTGGATAGACTACTTCGACACCCTTCGCGATGGCCTGACCCGCTTCGGCTGCCGTAAGACTGCCTTTCAAAGATTGGGGGGCGATGAGAATGCGCATGATAATACCTCCGTTAGTTTGCAGATCAGTAGCTGATTAATTATATCAGTTTCATGGCAGTGGTGAGGTCAAAGGACGATTATAATAAGATCTGGAGGGTGACCACAAGGTCCGCTCTTTCACCGTCCCGACTCTATGGAGTATTGTTTGCATCTCTAAAACATCTGCACTATACTACTTTTGGAAAACATCCTATTTGCTAGCACGGAGATCTCATATGTTGAATCTATCATGGCCCTGGAATCCGGGCATACTCATATTTCTGCTTGTCCTCTGCCTGCTCTATGGTCTGGGAATCTGGTTGGCACGCAAGCGCGACGCGGCACAAAGGCCCTTAAAAATCTATCATATTCTTGCTTTTGTCACTGCCATAGTAGGCATTGCGCTGATGATGCTCACACCTCTCGATACCGTCGCACGTACTCAATTGTTCGCCGTTCACATGTTTCAGGCCGTTGTGCTGATTACCGTCTGCGGTCCTATGTTGCTGTTTGCCTGCCCGCATTGGCTTCTGCAGCCACTTGTTGAGCATCCTCTGGTACGTCCTGTTGCTCGCTTCCTCACACAACCGGTGATAGCCTCTGGCATCTTCAACCTCACGTTCCTCTTATGGCACGCGCCTGGCCCGTTTCATTATGCCCTGCTGCACGCAACCGTCTATCATATTGCACTGCTGAGCATCTTGCTAACCTCACTACTCAACTGGTGGCCGCTGATCGGACCCGTCAAAGAACTGCACAAGATGAGCTATCCTATGCAGATGCTCTATGCCTTCGTGGACGGGCAGCCGGTCGATATCTTCGCTTTCCTGTTGGTATTCACAGGCACGCTCTTTTATCCATACTACACCTTTCCGACGCAGCTTGCCCAGTTTGGTGTAACCCCTATTGCCGATCAGACAATCGGAGGCGCATTCTTACTATTGCCGGGGCTGGTTGATCTTTTAGTGATGTCGCCGCTCTTTTTCCGCTGGCTTGGTCAGATCGAGGAAAAAGCAAAAATTGCCGATGAGCGGCGGCAGCGGGAAATCGAGGAAGAGGAAGCTCTGCTGGAAATGGAAGAAGTCGAATCCTCGGAAGCTTAAGCTCTGCTACCAGCGACAGTCCAGGTACAGGGCTACTCTCAGGCGCCGTTCGTATTCCCGGCGCGGAATCTCCGTTACGCCCAACGTGGCAAGATGCGGAGTGAGAAACTGTGTATCGTGCAGCACGTAGCCGCATGCTTTTAGGTGTTCGACCAATGCTACCAGGCATACTTTTGAGGCATCGGTAGCATACGAGAACATGCTCTCGCCCATAAAGGCCCCTCCCAGCGATACACCATAGAGTCCGCCGACCAGTTCGCCGTTCTTCCACGCCTCGACGCTGTGCGCGAAGCCCGTGTAATACAGGCGGGTATAGGTATCAATGAATACCTCGTTGATCCACGTCTCTTTGCGGTCCGCGCAGCAGCGCATCACGGTCTCAAAAGCCGTATCCATGCGCACCTCGTAGATATTTTTCCGTATCGTGGCACGTAGCGAGCGTGAAATGTGCAGGTTGGAATGTTCCAGAATGGCGCGAGGATCGGGCGCATACCAGTGAATTCTGCCATTGTCATCTGCCATAGGGAAAATACCCTGGGCATAGGCATTGATTACCAGGTTCGGATCGAGCGGCTCCAGTTTTTGCTTCGACATATGCAACTACGTATGGCTGTTACTGTTCAATTCGCCTCGAAATAAATATACAGTTTGAGGATATGCTTACGGAAGTATGATAGCATAAGAAGCCCTGAACGGAAACAGGTTTTCTCTGGTGATTCCCTAAAAGTGCGCGCAGATTCTTCGCTGCGCTCAGCATGACAGGCCCCGGAGAGAGCCAGGTGTCTCCGGGGCCTGTCATGCTGAGCGCAGCGAAGAATCTGCGCGCTGAAACCACCTGGGCCCTCCTCGTCCTGGAGGCTTCCAGGGAATCATCAGCTTCTCTTCCTCGCATTACTGCACAACTATTGTCGCCTTCATATAGGGATGGAAGCTACAATGATAGGCATAAGTGCCAGGCTGAGAAAAAGTGAAACTGAATGTTCCGCTTTGGGGAGCAATCGGGTTATTAACGCCGGAGTCAAACGACTTCCCGTCGTCGCTTGTCACAGTATGGGGCGCCGAGGTCGTATTTTTCCAGACCACTGTGGTGCCCACCTTGATCGTCAGAGTCGCGGGACTGAAGGCGTAAGGATTGCTGCTTCCGGTAGTAATCATGACCACCGGGCCGTTGCCTGTTCCCGAACTGGTTGGAGTATTTGTCGCTGCGGGTGCAGTAGTGCCGCCGTTATTGTTGGCACTACCGCTAGTGGCTCCTCCACAGGCTGATAAAAGCAATACCATAACTAATGCCACCAATGACAGCCATGCCCACAGACGATGTTTATGTGTGGAGATTATGCGTGAAGTAATGTTTGAGTTCGTTTGCATCATTCGTTTGTTCTTCTTTCTAGTAATGGAGAGTAAAAGCAGGGAAAGTCAGGTGTATCTAGCCAGGAAGGCGTATGGAATATCAACTCCCCACTGTTTCTTAGTGAAAAATACGGAGGAGGGTTACACACGCCAAAAATTTAACAATACTGAGCTAAAAAACCTTGACTTTTGCTGAATCTGCTTGTACACTTCTCTCAGATTTACCGTTGCTTAGCTTAATGCAAAGATGATCAGGCAGAAATTTATCATTTCCTTTAGCTTCAGAATTTCCTCATTGTGCATAGGATTCCTCATACCGTAATGATTGAGATTTCATCGATAGAGAAAGCAGCATGAAAACTTACTCGCAAATCCATCTGCATGCCCGGCATCAGATGCTCGCGACTTCAAACGGAGAGGAGGTGAGAGGATGAGAGGAAAGCTACGTGATAAGCCAGCGAATATCAAGCGTGACCGTTTGAAGCGTGAACTGGTGGAGCGACGGCGCCCTTCCCGCCGCGAAAGCCGCAGTGCAACCCTGTTCAATCAGCAGTTGGAAGATGAGTATCAGTCATTAGATGACGGGGAACCGCCTGTCGCTCTGGAGCAGCAGAAGTAACGGAGGGCCTGCTGATATTTTAGAAAGTATCAAGGCGGGTTGAAGGCATTTCCAGCTTTGACAATCTGCCCTGGTACTTTCTTGATGTTAGGGAATATCCAGTTCTGGGAATATGCGCCGGGCAATGACTAAGCGCTGAATCTGCGCCGTGCCCTCGAAGATGTCGAAAACCTTGGCATCGCGGAACCACTTGGCGATAAACTGCTTGCGCTCCGAGTCTTCGCCGGGAGCAGTCACGCGTACCGCGGCAGCCGTAACCTTCATCACCAATCCACCGGCGTATGCCTTGCTCATGGATGCCTCTTTGGAATTGGGAATGCGGCGGTCTGCCATCCACGCGGCCCGCCAGACGAGGAAACGAGCCATTTCAATCTCCTGTCCCAACTCAATCAGTTCGTCTTCCAGTGTGCTGCGTTTATGCGCCGGGAATCCCTTTGGCAATTCCTCGTGAAGCCACTCCCAGGTTGCCTCGTGAGCAGCGCGCGCGATGCCCACGGCCAGCGCCCCAACCATTGGGCGAGTGGCGTCGAGTGTTCCCATGGCCGCCTTGAAGCCGGCTTTCTTTGTTTGCTCGCGCCCGCTTAGCAGATTATCTTTGGGGATGCGGCAATTTTCGTAGATCAGCTCGGCTGTCTGTGATGCTCGCAAACCCATTTTCTCCTCGATACGCCCGACAATCAGTCCCGGCGTGCCCTTTGGTACGACGAAAGGACGAATGCCCTCCCGGCCCAGGCTCTTATCGATGGTTGCGAATGTCACGACCAGGTCTGCTCGCGCGCCATTCGTGATATAGTGCTTATGGCCGTTGATGACCCACTCATCTCCGTCCAGAACCGCTGTAGTGGACATGCCTGCTACGTCGGACCCGATTCCTGGTTCGGTCAGCGCCAGCGCACCCCAGTGCAACTGTCCATCCATGAATGGGCCGAGAAAGCGCATCTGCTGTTCCGGCGTGCCCTGGGAAAGGATGGGCGGTGCGGCCAACCCCGGTCCGGGAATAGCGGTGGAAAGAGCGGCATCGCCCCAGGCCATCTCTTCTTGCGCCAGCACTGAGAGGATGTTATCCTGCTTTTCGTTTTCCTCCTGCCCCTGCATGCGTGCCTGGGCTGCTGATCCGCCCCAGTAGCGTTTCTGCATGTTCCAGAAGAACGACTCGGGAATCTTTTCCGTGCGGTCGCATTCAAGCGAGATGGGACGCATCTCTTCGAGTGCAATCTGGTGCGCGTAGTCGCGCGCCGCCTGTTGCGATTTGCTGAGGGTGAAATCTATCATCGTCTTCTACTCCATTGCAGCTGCATTGCGCATCCACATCTCGACCGGGTGATCCTGTATAAAACCGGCGCCACCCAGGATTTGCACAGCATCGGTCGTAGCTGATTTCGCGACCTGAATTGCCTGGTGCTGCGCGGCCTCCGCCTCGTGTACCAGCATATCGTTTGCCAGGCCGCGATCCCAGTTTGACGCGACCCTCCAGACGAGCAGGCGCGCCGCGTCGAGCTTCATTGCCATCTCTGCCACCATAAAGGCAATACCCTGGTACGTGGCAATCGGACGACCAAATGCGACGCGCTCTTTCGCGTAATCCCTGGCATATTCAAACGCCGCACGCGCCATACCGCATGCCACGGCTCCACGCAATATGTTATAGAGGGCCGCGGCCCGAATCACGCCGGGGTCGCCGGCTTTCCCCAGCAAATCGCCTGCCGGAATGGCTACATTTTCGAAGGTCAGAGAGACACTTGGAGCAGCGATCAACCCCAATTTTTGCACGTCTGAGCGGATATGCAGTCCCGCGAGTTGTGGAGGAACCAGTAGCAGGCACAGGCCGTCCATACCGGTTGTTCCTTCCAGGCGCAATAGTACGACGCGTGGCCGGGAGCGACCGCCATGAATCACGTCGCGTTTGGTGCCGTTGACGATATAGTGCTCGCCCTCGAGCCTGGCTGTCGCGCTGATCTCTGCTAGCGAATGCCCGCCCGTGCGCTCGGCGAAAGCGAAGCTGCCGAAGCGCATATATCCCTCTTGCTCGTCGCAGAAAGGCGTAATGTAATGGGCCTGTTGATTCTCGTCGCCCGCCAATAAGACGGCCACCGGCCCCATCAACGAGCCGAGGATGTTCATTGCCAGTGCGCCATCGCCAAAGCCCAGTTCTTCGGCGATGAGGGAATAGGTAACCGCTTCGATTGTCCCTGATCCGCCCAGGCTTTCCGGATACGGGGTCGTCAGGCCGGTTTGCATGAGCGTGTGCATGAGTTCGAGGGAAATATCGCCTCGTTTCTCTGCGCTTCTACCTTGTGGGCGTAGCTGATCGATGGCTATGCTGCGCGCCAGGTTGCGAATCTCTTCCTGCTCCTCTGTTGGGGCAAAGTTCGGCATAGACTATATCCTTTCAATGATCATGCCGTTGGCCATGCCGCCACCTTCGCAGATGGTCTGAAGCCCGTAGCGACCGCCGGTGCGCTCCAATTCATGCAGCAGGACAGTCGTCAGGCGCGCACCGGATGCGCCCAGAGGATGACCAATGGCAACCGCACCGCCGTTGCCATTGACCTTTTGCATGTTAGCTCCCGTCTCGCGCTGCCAGGCCAGTACGACGCTGGCGAAGGCTTCATTGATTTCGATCAGATCTATCTGGTCTAACGTCAGCCCTGCCTTCTTCAGCGCTTTATAGGTCGCGGGTATAGGAGCGGTCAGCATCATGATCGGATTGTCGCCTGCCAGGGAGAACGAGACGAAGCGCGCGCGAGGTTTCAGTCCCAATTTCTCAGCCGTTTCCCGCTCCATAATGAGTACTGCCGCGGCCCCATCGCTGATCTGCGAAGAGTTGCCGGCGGTAATCAGGCCATCCGGTTTGAAAGCAGGTTTGAGGCTTGCCAGTTTCTCGAGGCTTGTATCGCTGCGGATACCTTCATCCTGGTCAAAGGTGCTGGTTGTGCCATCTTCGTTCTTGACCTCGACCGGCACAATCTGGCTGCGGAAGCGTCCCTCGGCAGTGGCACGAGCCGCTCGCCTGTGGCTTTCGAGACTGAAGGCGTCCAATTCTTCCCGGCTCAAGCCCCATTTCTGCGCCACCAGGTCGGCGCTGATGCCCTGGTGTACCAGCCCATTGTCATAACGCTTCAGCATCTGGGGGCCAAAAGGCACACCTGGACCTTGCGAGGACGAACCCATGGGAACGCGTGTCATCGATTCGACGCCTCCGGCAATAGCGATGTCATATGCTCCGCTGATGACCCCCTGGGCAGCAAAGTGAATGGCCTGCTGGCTCGATCCACACTGTCGATCAACCGTGGTGCCGGGAACCGTTTCGGGAAAACCTGCCGCCAGCACTGCATTGCGTCCAACATTCAGGCTTTGCTCTCCAACCTGGCTGACGCAGCCTATAATGACATCATCTACCGATCCTGCATTGATGCCGGTACGCTGCACCAGGGCGGAGAGCGTTTGTGCCAGCAAATCCACCGGGTGCCAATCCTTCAAACGACCGTTTCTGCGCCCAACGGCGGTGCGCACTGCCTCGACAATCACTGCTTCGCGCTGTGTCATGAAAAAGCTCCTTGCTTCTATCGTAGTCACTCGATCTCATAACTTCTGGTGGCAATAAGAGGACTTCATCTTTGTTAACAATCATTGTACGAGATGAAAGCAGAGACGGCAAGGGCTGAACAATAGCCTTTTTCATGCTTGGAAAGGGGCAATGAAAAGGCCAAAAAGAATGGATGAACCGTTCCCCATTGTACGGTTCATCCATCAGGAGCGATAGATGTGAGGTATCAAGACCTCCCATCCATCGCGTCGCTAAAGTAAGGATAGAGAATCTTTCACTTCAACGATGAGTCGAGGTTACGGCCCTTTAAGGACGCAACCGCTCACATGATTATCCCATTCTTTCTGCACTTCGTAGGGATGGCCATTCAATTTGACATCACCACCATACGATTTGGTCGGACCGAAGTTCCATGCACACTTGTCGCCAATTTCTTCGCCGCTTGAATCGTACCAGGCATTGAGCAGAGGATCGGTAGCTGCCTCGTTCTGCTCGTGTGAAGTCACGTTGATCGTGCTATCTGCATCAAAATCCTTGTTGGGGCTGACTCTTACACCACATCCTGAGGGGTCAGTGCCGGTGTAGGGCATGGCTGCGTAGATGGTGTTACTGCCAAAGAACCCATGATAGGCACAGAAGACCTGGAAACTGCAGCCGAAGCTGGCGCAGATGTTCTCTCCCTTGGCGGTAAAGACAAAGAAGATATTGTCAATGCTGGAATTCCAGCCATTGACTTTTTGCGCATGGGTAACTTCTTGCTGAACCTGGGCATCCGAGATTGGATTGCCAGGATAAGCGGCTGTGTCTACCCAGGAGCCTGCTAAAACGGCATTTGTGGCGGCCCCGCCTCCATTCTGGGTATACTGTTTGTCGTTTCTGTACAGCTTGGATGGCCCAATGTCACCGAAATAACGTTCAATCAGGCTGTTGTAGGTTGAGCTTACAAACGAACCTGGAGGCTCCCAGAAAATGGCATAGGCATTGGCGGTACCTGCCATGACTGGGCCACCATGGTAGATAAGGTTGCCCGCATTCGGATTGGTGGTGTGCTGTCTGGTATACGTCACATGCGTTCCGCTTTTAACAGTGGCAGCACTCGCGCTCAGTGGTTGCAACAAGCAAACCACGAGGACCGCGAACGTCATCAGAGGGAGCAAGGAGAACATCTTGACTCTTTGCTTCACAAAATACTCCTTCTTTGGTAAAAGGCGTCGGTCTCAGGGGACAATAAATGGTATGGTGAGGAAACCTTGATAGCATCCCTTCAAAGCTTGCGGCTCATCAATGTATATACTATACCCTATGCTTCCTTTATTTCGCCTTAGCTGGCGCTTAGCCCTTGCTCTTTCATCTTCATACTGTGTGAAGCCCCATCGCATGGGGGCTAAAGGTTGCGGATTATAATCTCCGCGAAGAGGGCCTTAGAGAAGACAAAAGCTGTCTTCTCTAAGGCCCTCTTCGCTTCCTCATGCTTTTCTATGTATCGAGTTGTTATAGGTTACTGAGGAGCAGTTGGACGGGGACTTCGCCACATGGGGGAACACCGTAACGACATACCTGCCAGGACACAAGGGGCGTGCCTGCGGTATGCCTCGCCGGATATAGTGCCAGTACATCCAGGAGGTGAATGTGGTGTGCCCCGCCCTTGTTGAGTATATCACAAGAAGCAGCCAATATACTAGTATTTGTGAAGAAGGTAAGGGTTACAAGAGTTCTGTCTCAGAAACGAATGATGAATTCAGCGAGCTAATCGCACCTGGGCAGGAAACCCGCTGAAACGCGCTTTGAGTATTTCCACCCCATCCTGATTCAGAAAACTCGCTGTAGCGACCAGCAATCGCCTGGCCTCGTTTTTCTCCACAAAAGTGACGGTGCAGGTGATCGTGTCACCGATGTAGACGGCGCCAATGTACTCAAAAGACATCTCTGTGGCGAGGAAGCCAATCATGCCGCCGATATGGGTAATCATGCTGCTGGTTAAAAGGCCGGGGATAATGCGCCGCCCATACCAGCTACTTCGCGCAAAATGCTCATCGATGTGATAAGGGTTGTAATCGCCGGTAACGCCACAGAAGAGCGCCACATCTCCCTCGGTGAAAGTACGCCGGAACGTAAATGTCTGGCCTACTGCAATGGTATCAAACGCAGTTCTGAGCTGCTGTTTGAACTCAGGGGTTGCCTCCTGCATCAGGTCTGCCTCATTTCATCATTTTCTGCTAACTTAACCAGATTGAGCAAAGATTTTCTCTTCCCCAATTATATTCCAGAAACTTGCTTTAGGGGCAATGGTGGTTGAGAAAAAACTTCTTTGCCAGTACGTTTCGTAACATGATCTCAACCATTCCAACAATAGAATAATTCATCGAAAAATCTATGATCAGCGAGAATACAGGACTTGTACAAAATATGCAATACGTGTGCTTGTTTCAAAAGAGAAAAGGATGGATTGTGACATGGAAATGCTATCTACTCGTACAATTCGCAGGCGAATCCTTTATGGAGGGGAGCTGGCCTGTGTGGTAGGAATGCTGATCATACTGATAATGGCAGCATTACCGGGACCGGCCGCCTATGCAAAGACCAGTCCCAGTGATTGGGCAACTTTTATGGAAAGCAATGCGCGTACAGGTTACAACAAGGCCGAATCCATTATCAACCCCAAAACCGCTCCTCATTTAAAGCTGCACTGGCAAGATATGGCGGCCGGTGCGATTAGCGTCCAGCCTATTGAGGCCAATGGGATGATATACTGGGGGTCGTGGGATGGCCTGGAACACGCATCGCGTCTTTCAGATGGCAAGGATGCCTGGACAGCCAACCTGGGGCAGACACAGGGAGATTGTATCCACACGCCGCAAGGTGTGCTAAGTACGGCTACGGTTGCTACAGAGAAAATTGGGGGAAAGTCAACGCCGGTTGTCTTCGTTGGCGGTGGTGATGTCCAACTCTATGCGCTCAATGCCAATACTGGAGCCGTCATCTGGAAGACCAGGTTAGGGACTCAACCCAGCTATTTCCTGTATAGCTCAACAGCGGTTTTTGATGGCAGTGTGTATATTGGTGTATCATCGCTTGGTGATTGCCCGCTCATTCAGGGACAGGTGGTTCGGGTCAACGCCCAGACAGGCGCGATACAAAATACATTCAATGTCGTGCCCTCGGGCTGCATTGGTGGCTCGGTATGGGGTTCGCCTGCCATCGATACAAAGACAAAAATCATTTATTTTGCTACCGGCAATCCCGGTACTTGTGGTCAATCAGAGCCATTAACTGATGCCGTGGTAGCTCTGAACGCGAAAAACCTCTCCCTGGTTGGCTCCTGGCAAATTCCGCCTTCGCAGCAGGTGAACGATGGAGATTTTGGCAGCACTCCTACCCTTTTCAGCGCAACGATCAACGGCACTCTGCATCAAATGGCAGGGCTGATTAACAAGAATGGTATCTATTATGCTTTTGACCGCACGAATATTAGCGCCGGACCGCTATGGGAGGACCAGCTGGCAGCGCCTATCTCTCAAAATGGAACAGGTAATAACATTTCATCGAGCGCCTGGGATGGTTCCACACTATATGCAGCCGCGGCCAAAACCACCATCAATGGTATGAGTTGTACCGGCAGCATTCGAGCCGTCAATCCGGCGAATGGCTCTTATCTGTGGCAGGTATGCCTGAGTAACAACGTACTTGATCCCGTTACTGCTGTGCCAGGATTGGTGGTACTGGGATCAGGTCCCAATATCTTCATCTTTGACGCGAAAACCGGTCAGCAGCTCTTCAGTTTCACTGATATGAATAAGAACTCGAGATTCGATGGGCCGGCCAGCATTTCCAGAGGTGTCCTCTATCAAGGCAATATGGATGGAATTCTTTATGCCTTCGGCACGTAAAGCTCAGGACCGTTTGCAGATAAATGTGAGGTAAGCTTTCATGACTTACCTCACTACTTGTGTCCGTTTCAGAGTCTGAAAGTGTAAACCTGGTTATTGCGCGAACTCTATCACGCCACGAATAAGCCGTCCTTCGTGGAGATCGGCATAGGCTTCGTTGACCTGGTCCAGGGTATAGGTACGCGTCACCAGTTCATCTAGCTTCACTTTGCCGACTTCATACATTTTGAGCAAATTAGGGATATCGAAGCGCGGCTGTGAATCGCCATATAGCGTTCCCATCAGTGTCTTCTGATAGAGTACGAGGTCGAGTGGCGAGATCGGTATCGATTGAGCAAAAAATGGCGTCAATCCCACCACGACGACTGTGCCGTTCTTGCCTGTAGAGTTATAAGCGACGGCAATTGTTTCAGGGGTCGCGATAGCCTCGAAAGCATAATCTACTCCCGCTCCCCAGGTCAGTTCGCGCGCTACTGTTACCGGGTCCTCTCGAGTTGAGTTGATGGTATGGGTAGCGCCCAATTTTTTCGCGTTTTCGAGCTTAAAATCGTGGATGTCTACCGCGATAATCATGCGCGCGCCGGAAAGGACAGCTCCCTGAATGATGTTCGAGCCAATGCCGCCACAGCCAACCACCATAACTGTGCTGCCCGGCACCACCCTGGCACGGTGAATTACCGCCCCTATCCCTGTCGGTACGCCGCATCCGACCAGCACTGCACGATTGAGCGGATAATAATCTGCGATGGGTACAACCGACATATCAGAGACGACCGTGCGCTCGCTGAACGTAGACACCAGGCAGAACTGCCCAATATCAGTACTACCATTATGCATACGAAATGTGCCGTCGAGTAGAGGTCCGCTTACGGTACCCGCGCCCTTATCGCAGAGGTTCGAGTGACCTGAAGTGCAGTAGCGACATGTGCCACAGGATGGAATGAAGCTCAGGACGACATGATCTCCAGGCTTGCAGTTTGTCACATTCGGCCCAACTTCTTCAACGATGCCTGCTCCTTCGTGTCCAAGCGCCATGGGCATGTACGCGGGAAGCTCGCCGGTAACGACGTGATAGTCGGAATGGCAAATACCGGCGGCAACCATACGTATCTGGACCTCGTGTTCTTTGGGTGGATCAAGTTCAATCTCTTCTACGCGAATGGCTTCACCGGGTGAGTAGAGAACTGCGGTTCGTGTCTTCATTCGTGTCTGCTCCTTTGCAAAGCATTCTGTTAACAATCATCGCGTTAAATATCCAGCATCCACAGGCAGTGCCGTACCTGTGATATGGCGTGCCTCTTCGGAGGCCAGCCACAGGACGGCAGCGCTCACGGCCTCTGGCTCTATAAGATTGCGGTCGGTAAACAGGTTGAGAGCGTTCATCAAGGTCAGCATATGTTCATAGGTGGCCTGCGGTCCAGGCCCACCGGCGAACACGTCATAAATGGCCTGATTGCGGCACATGGTTGTATCTACGCTGGTAGGGCAGACCGCGTTGACGTTGATGTTGTAAGGCGCCAGTTCGATAGCAAGCGTTTTGACAAGGCCAATGACGCCATGCTTGGCGGCCACATAGTGCGCCAGATTTGCCATCCCCTTTACTCCTGCCGTGGAGGCAATACAAATAATTTTGCCGCTGCGATTGGGAAGCATGTAAGGGATGCAAACTTTGCATGTGATCCACACGCCTTTAAGATCGACATTGATAGTCTCATCCCATTGCTCCTCGCTCAACTCCCAGGACGATGCGAAAGAGTAAAGGCCCGCATTTGCCACTACGATATCTATCGCCCCGAATGCCTGATGAGCCTGGTGCGCGAGCGCCTGCATTGCCGGCAGGTCGGTGACATCGGTTTGCGCGGCAATTACCGGGCGGCCCATCTGCTCGATCTCGCTTGCGAGGGAAGCGAGATCTTCAGGTTGCGCCAGGGGATAAGGAACGGTGCTATACTGGTGGCATGCATCGCACAAAACCAGGCGCGCGCCCTCATGGGCGAATGCCAGCGCGTGCGCCCGCCCCATACCACGTGCAGCGCCTGTAATCAGCACTACCCGGTCAAGGAATCTCTCGCCCCGGTTAGTAGACGCCGCAGATGCCATCAATAGTGAAGTCCTCGATGATCAGTTCCTCTTCGATCCCGTCTTCCAGAGTTACCTCCTCTTGAGAGGATGGAGGAGCTTCTGGACGCTCTTCGGTTACGGGTAGTTCTGAGGCCGGCGCCACGGGTTCGCTCATCACTACCTCTTTTTCGGGATCGGTTATGTTGGGAAGTGTTGTATCCGGCATCGCATTACCTCGTTTCTTTTCTCTGGCTGATGTGCATCGTGTTTTTAAGCATACCATGTGTTACACGAGGATTCAAGGATTGCGCACACAGACATCTCAAGGAAGGAAAGAAAACCGAAACAGGTCAAAGCCCTACCGATGTGGCAAAAATGCTTTCCCGTTGTTCTAATGCCTCTTGTATGCGTGCTAGTATGCGCACGACGTTCAATCCGACCTCACCATTTGAGCGGGGCGGCGTTCCAGTACGAATGGAGTTCGCGAAATCTTCACATTCCAGGTGCAATGGCTCTACCCAATCGATATGCGGAATCGTAATAGCCCCAAAACGATAGGAGACCACAGGGTCAGCATGTACATCCGCACCCTTGTTGTAAATCTTGAGCGCCTCCGCGGGACTGGTGTCATCATAGACAACCATGCGTCTGTCACCTATGACTGTTACTCGTCGGATTTTACATGGGTGAAGCCAACTCACGTGAATATGAGCGGTCATCCCACCTGCAAATCCTAGATCTATATGAGCAACATCGTGAATAGCGCGCTGGACATGCGCGTGTGCCTGTACCGAAACCTGCTCAGGTTGCATTCCTAATAAGTAGAGCAGGATCGAGATGTCGTGGGGTGCGAGGTCCCAAATCACATTAATATCGTGACGAAATAGGCCCAGGTTCACGCGCTCGGCCTCTATACAATAGATGCGGCCCAGTTCTCCATTTTGCACCAGTTTGCGCAGTTCATTGACCGCCGGATTATACTCGAATGTATGTCCTGCCATTAATATTCGCTGCTGTTGCTTTGCCAACTTCACCTGTTCCTCCGCTTCACGAAGGAACAGGTTTGTTGTCTCCTGGTTAGCGTCTTTGCCGGCATAAGGGGCTGTATCGGTTCGAATGACCTTAATCGCTACCTGCTGGTCAATGCGCGGATCTTCTGCCAGATAGACTTCTCCCATTCCTCCACTACCAAGTAGCTGTAATAATCGATAACGTCCAACTTGTTGTCCTTCAAAATGCATAAATCCCCCTAATTTTCAGAAATATTCTCGTTTGCAAAACGAATAAACATCACAGCTCGCTTCGAAAAATAGTATAGCACAAGTATTTACAACAGAAAGGGGTTATTGGCGGATTCTTGGGATAGATTTTTAAATCCCTTGACTCTCCGCATTTTCCTGGGTATGCTTTCCATAATGAAAAGCATCTTGCATAGTTCAGGAGCGTGCCATGTCTCAATCTTCCGCAAGTTACCGGCTTATTTCCGAGGTCAAGATTCGCCGCGAACATTTTGGCGGCATACTCTACAAGTACGGCTGCGCTGATCGGGGCGCGCTTTCCTTCATCAACTCGCCGCAACTCATCGAACTCTTGATCGCTGGTCAGCAGCAGTATGGGGGCGATTTGAACGCTGCCATCGAGCATACCAATTATTCTCCTGCCAGTAAACAGAAGCTCTATGCCGCTTTACACGATCTGGCACAGCGTGGCTATGTTTACGTACAGGAGTAAATAATCGACCCATAGCAGTTCCGCATCACGGGCAGTATTTGAAAGGAGTTCTCCACATGGCCGAACCTGTACATTTTCTGGGACGACAATCTCGCTTGAATGATCAACTGGCTGGAGCGGTCGGTACTGTGCATCCACATGCTCTTTCGGCCATGCAGCAGACGGGGGAGACTATACCACAGAAAAAGGGTCGTGGCTCGCAGCGATTCCTGCAAGGCGGGCTTTCAGCGCCCATCACCGTCACCTGGGAGATCACTGCTGCCTGCAATATTGCGTGCGTGCATTGTCTTTCGTCATCGGGCCGCCGCCGTCCGCGAGAGCTGACCACGGAGCAATCCCTGGCGCTCGTCGACGAACTGGCCGAAATGCAGGTGTTCCAGATACACTTTGGTGGTGGCGAACCGTTCATGTACTATGGTATCTGGCAGGTGCTTGAACATGCCCGGGACTGTGGTCTTGTCATGTGTGTCAGCACCAATGGGACGCTGGTAACCCAGGATCGCGCCCGCCGATTGGCACAGCTGGAGCCGATCTATTTTCAAGTCAGCCTGGATGGGGGCACACCACAGACCAATGACCGCATTCGTGGCGAGGGCGTCTTCAAACGGGCCGTGCGCGGCCTCGAATTGCTGGCGGCAGAGAATCTCAGCCTGACCATCAATAGCGTTCTGACACGCTATAGCTTCGATGAACTTGACCGGCTTTATGAAATCGCGACAGGCTTCAACTCCAAACTGCGGGTGACACGCCTGCGACCCTCTGGCCGGGGTCAGGATGTATGGGCCGAACTGCATCCCACGCGCGAGCAATACCGGGATTTCGCGGATTGGCTTGCTGTGCATCCCGATGTACTAACCGCCGATTCGTTCTTTCACCTGAACGCCTTTGGCAACAAGCTCGCCGGGCTTGATATGTGTGGGGCCGCGACAGCCACCTGCTGCATCTGTCCCGAAGGCGAAGTGTATCCTTGCGCTTTTTTCCAGGCCCCGGAGTTTGAGGCCGGCAACCTGCATGAGCACAGCTTCAAGGATATCTGGAATCGCTCGGCGCTGTTTGCTTTCTATCGCAATATGGGTGGCGGGGCTTGCTCTGGATGCGGCCAGTACAATGTTTGTCACGGTGGGTGTCCCGCCACCAAATGGTTTGTGCATCAGAGCCTCCAGATCAAGGACCCGGAGTGTGTGCTGTTATAATGACCCCGCTGTCGGATTTTTGCGCCTGATGACCGGCACCAGCGGCTTCCACGTTCTCTGTTTGATACAGCCGAGCAGCACGCCAACCTCGTAAGCACAATCATCCAGTAGAGAACACAGCGCATATCGTCCCAGGCCCATCTGCGGCCTTAAACGTGCGTAATCGACTCCGATAACAATGCCACACATGATAGCCACCAACAGAATCAATGGCGGCAACAGCAGTCCCGCGGTGAGAAGAGGCAGCGTATAATAGCGTGTCAAATGTCTGCACAGGTGGTAAGTATACGCCAGGTGCCCGCGGAGAATGGCTCGTAAAAGCGTAAGCGGGCCGATAGGAAGCCGGCGTGCGCGCACTTGCTTCACACGGTTTCGCGTGCCAGAAAGAGTAAGCAAGATGGCGAGGATGAACAGGAGCCTATAGATTACTGTATTAAATCCCGTCCTGAAAATTGCCAGGAGAAAAGCCCATATCCCCCCCAAAACCAGCCCGGCAAACATCGCTTGCTCGGGCGGCAGCACAAGGATGCGCCTCTCGTCTGGATGGCGCCGCAATAATGTCGCTTCCGATGAGGCATACGCGGCGTGAATTTGTAGAAATGCCTTCATCGAAGTGCGGTAATCGTGATAGACCGTTCCTAATGGAAGGTACAGGATTCGCGATCCCGATGCGAGCAGGCGGCGGCAGAAATCTACGTCTTCACCAAAGGTAAGCCGCCCGAAGCCGCCAATCTGTTTCCATAATTCCCGGCGCACCAGCAGATTGGCAGTTGACAGATAGGGAATGGGGCCTTCTGGTTGCACCTGTTGTGGCCTTGCGCCCATAAATAGCGAAGAACGTACATCCTCGTAGCGCCCCAGCATACTCTTTCTTTCATAGGCGCGGATCATGCCGCCGACTGCTCCAATCGCAGCATCTTGAAAGGCGGGAACCAGTTCCGCCAGCCAGCAGGGAGAGGCTACGCAATCGCTGTCGATATAAGCGAGCAGTTCCGATTGTGCCAGTTCCGCGCCGCTGTTACGACTCGTTGCTACTCCCAGCCTTTCCGTGTGATGCACAACGCGCAACCTGCTGCCCCTATCAGAAAATACCGGCGCAAGTTGTTGTAGCAACGTGCCGGTGCCATCAGTTGAGCCGTCATCGACGACAATGACTTCCAGGCGAGAAGCCGGGTATTCGAGGGCAAGCAGGGAGCGCAGGCAGCGCTCAAGCTGGTTTGCACGATTGTGAGTGGGAATAATGATCGAAACTTCCGGCCATGTTGCGGGCAGCGTATACGGTCCTGCATCCAGCAGGCCTTTCCAGTATAATTGCTTGCACAGAGCCTCAATACGCTTGATTGGAAGGTTGATCTGAGCCGCCAGCTCCTCATGGGTGCGTCCTTTGTGGCAGAGTGATAATAGCTGCCTGGTCGTCTCGTTCAGTCGTACTGCGCGCAGTGGATACTCACAAACGGCGTAATCGCCTGCAATACGGATGCCCCGCGCAAGACGATAAGTACCCGCTGCAAGACTGGCGTAAGAAGCCTGCTTCAATTAATCTTTTCCTCCGGTAATCATTGATAGCAGTTTCCCTGGCGTGACCACCGTGTAATCGTTGCCGAGTTGTTGCATCACCTGTTTGAGGTCAGACGGTGCCATTTTATAAGCGAAAACGTAGACATTGAGAAATTTTGAACTGCGGGAAGCATTGCGAATCAATTTTACGGTTTTACCGGCACTGTCGGCAAGCCCGAGGTTTTGATAGACTGGTACGCCTGAGATTGTTTTCCACCTGCATCGAGGTAATCCGCTGCCGCTGAGTATACCCTTTAGACCGTATGGTGCAAGCGCTTCTACAAAGCGTTGTTGCAGCCCTCTATTGACGAGCGCCAGGTCCTGTATCAAGCCGGCGTCGAGTACTTCGAGCAGAGTCAGATCCATCTCTCGCATCAACCGGCCAGTATGTGTCAGAAAAGCTGGCAACTGCTCTTTCGGCCAGCGCGAGGGATACATGTAACCAGCGCCACTTGGCCCGGCCAGAAATTCATCGTTGGCTGTAGCCGTGCGTAAATAATATGCCGCCATTGCCGGAGCCGCTTGCATCAATAGGGGTGATATCGTCCAGCCAAGCGGTATAGTGCCGCGAGCCGGATCGTGCCAGAGATGCAGCATACGATTCTGCATGTATTGAATATTATCACCATCGCTCATGGTGAAAGAAACGTAGGTTTTTGGCTTATTCCCTTGCTCGTTCGATAACGTAGTATTGGGATTTGGTGGCGATACCGTTATCCGGGCGGAAGCCTGTGAAGACGGTTGTCTATCCTGTGTACCTGGGACGCTCAACATGACCTCGAGGTTGCTGAAAAGATCGGAGGCCAGTACCGGTAAGCCGGCTTGTGAGGTCAGCCGCACGCCAAAGGGTTCGCTAATAAACCAGCCGAGGTGAACAGCGCCGGGGGCGTATGATTTGAAAATGCGCTTCATCAGGCAGTGTTCGGAAAGCAAACCCTGCATGAAGTCAGGGAAAAATTGACGGGCGTCCAACCAGTAGACGAAGGCGCGTGTCGCGACCAGGAATGATTGTAATGAGCCTGTCATAGCAGGATTAAGGCCCGCTATAATGCGAGGTGAGGCGTGCTGGCGTAAGTTACGGAATGCCCAATGATAGGCTTCCAGACGATTTTTCCAATGAAAGGTTCGTAAATCGGACAGCACAGGCAGGTTATAGGGGCCTTGTTGCAATTGTGCTGCCTGGTCGGGAGTTACAACTATTCCATCTTGCTGGCCCGCCATCATCATCGCAATATTGACGCTATCGATAAAGTTGGGATTATAGATGATCAAGCCCTGGATGCGCTCGCGATAGGTCTTCAGTAGGGCATCCAGGATATCGTTACCTCTTGTGGAAGAGGGTGTGCGTGAGACGGATGCCAGTGCTTCATTGAGCCAGAAGTTATCCTGCTCCCTACTAATGAGGTATACGCAGGGCTGCCTTCGATTGATAAGCCCTGTTAACATAGTGATCGTTCGTTGCACCTCAGGTGCTGCGCTGCGGATATCATAAACATCGAGATGTTCCGGTGTTTGAAATGTGGGCAGCAGTTGTTTGTTTGACCAGTATTCGCTGACCGCTTCCATACGAATATTCATCAAATGCCTTTCCGTTTATCCAGCATTCTTTTCGTTAGCTTCATGTAGTATTGTAACATTGTCATGTTAACGGCCGTTAAAGGAAGCAAGCTGCCATAATTGTACTTGACCTTATAACTTGACTGGAGTATGCTACACATTATCAAATGTAGTCAGGCGTTGCAGGGCTATGTTTACTCGCTGCCGTACTGTCTCGTAGCATACTCGATGTTGAGATAGAAAGGACTCAGGCATGACCCAGAAAATGGTTGCACCCGAACTGTTTCGTCCACCCGTAGAATTCCCCGACGTTCCCTATGATCACCTCTTGCGCATGGCCGCTGAGCGCAATCCTGATGGCCCGGCGATTATTTATCATGATCTCATCCTGACCTACCGTGAAGTGGTCTCGATGGTCAACTCCATCGCCAACGGCCTCTTGCAGTTGGGCTTGAAAAAGGGCGATCATATGTGCCTGTTTACCACCAATCGCCCGGAATATACGATTACATTCATTGCCGCGGCCACGATTGGAGTGGTTGTCAGCCCGATGAACCCGGCCTACAAAGAGCGTGAGATCGCCTATCAACTGGAAAATTCGGAGTCGAAGGCTATTTTGATCCAGCGAGAACTTGTGCCGCTGCTGGAAACCGTTCTGGCCCAGCATTCCTTGCCCAACCTCAAGCATATCATTGTCACGGGCGATAAAGCTCCCGAGGGTTTGCCAGATGCGATACCATTTGCCAAACTGTTACGCGAATCGTCGCCGAAACGACCAGAGTCGGTTCAGATCGATGGCGATGACCTCGTTGCGCTCCCCTATTCATCAGGTACCACCGGCTTTCCCAAGGGAACCATGATTACACATCGCAACCTTGTCAGCAATAACCTGCAATTTACCACTGCCCTGCGCACCAATTTCAACGATGTAGCCCTGATCTTCCTGCCGTTCTACCACATCTATGGTGTCATGCTGACCGGCAGCTTTCTGGCCTGTGGCGGAGTGCAAGTGATAATGGAACGCTTCGACCTGCTGCAATCGCTGGAACTGTGCGAAAAGCATAAGGTGACCTACTACTTTGCGGTGCCACCCATCATTCTTGCGCTTGCCAATGCTCCCATTGACCTCAGTAAAATGAAGACCGTCAAGTACGTGTTCTCAGGCGCCGCGCCGCTGCCTATGGACCCCGCACGCAAGCTGCAAGGCAAAACCAGTATTCAAGTCGTGCAGGGCTATGGATTGACTGAGGCCTCGCCACTAACTCATGCCCAACCCGGCGATCCCGCATTCGTCCGTATCGATGCCGTCGGTATGCCTGTACATAATACGGAGCAGAAGATTGTTGATCTGGAGACGGGCGAGCGCGAGTTGCCCGTGGGAGAGGACGGCGAAATCATCATTCGCGGCCCGCAGGTGATGAAAGGTTACTGGAAAGCGCCCGAGGAGACGGCGCGGGCGCTGCGCAATGGCTGGCTCTACACCGGCGATATCGGTCATGTCGATGAAGATGGCTATACCTACATCGTTGACCGTAAAAAGGAGATGATCAAGTACAAAGGCTTTGGCATCGCTCCCGCGGAGCTGGAATCCCTGCTGATGGAGCATCCCGCGGTTATGGATTCTGCCGTCATCGGCGTACCGGATGACGAGGCTGGAGAACTGGTCAAGGGCTTTGTCGTCATACGCCAGGGTCACCGTGCCACGCCTGAAGAAATCCTGGCCTTTGCCAACGGGAAACTGGCCGGATATAAAAAGATTCACATGATCGAATTCATCGATGCCATCCCAAAGGTCGCATCCGGCAAAATCCTGCGCCGCGAATTGAAAGAGCGCGAAAAGGCGCTACGAGCCGGAAGGCAAGAATAACATAATCGATGCCACAGGTCATACACCAGGAATGACCTGTGGCATCGGCTGTCAACTTCGGAAAGGACCTCGCAATGTCGCACAAAATGATTGCACCTGAACTTTTTCGACCACCGGTAGACTTTCCCGATATACCCTACGATCACCTCTTGCGCATGGCAGCCGAACGCAATCCCGACGGCCCGGCCATCATCTTCCACGACCTCATCCTGACCTATCGCGAGGTCGTCTCAATGGTCAATTGCATCGCCAACGGCCTCTTGCGGTTGGGCTTGAAAAAGGGTGATCATATCTGCCTCTTCACGCTGAATCGCCCGGAGTATACCATCACCTTTAACGCGGCAGCTACCATCGGAGCAGTCAGTACTCCCATGAATCCTTCATATAAGGAACGCGAGATTAGCTACCAGCTAGAAGATTCAGAGGCCAGAGCAATCCTGGTCCAGCGCGAACTGCTGCCCTTACTCCAGGTTGTCATGGGCCAGAAGGCATTTCCTCATCTCAAGCACATCATCGTTACGGGTGCGACGGTTCCTGAGGAGATGCCGCAAGCCATTCCTTTCGCGAAGCTGCTGCGCGAATCGTCACCGAAACGTCCAGAGCCGGTCGAGATCGATGGCGATGACCTGGTGGCCCTGCCCTACTCTTCTGGTACCACTGGCTTTCCCAAAGGAACCATGCTCACACACCGCAACCTGGCCACCAATCACCGGCAATTCTTAACGGCGTCGGGCATCCATTCCGGCGATTCGACGATAATCTTCCTGCCGCTCTACCACATCTATGGTGTGCTGTTGACCGGCAGCTTTCTGGCGGCGGGCGCGACACAAATCATCCTGGAACGCTTTGATATGGCAACGGTGCTGGAATTGTGTGAGAAGCATGGGGTCACATGGTTCTTTGCCGTCCCACCGATCATCAATGCGCTCGTTAATGCTCCTCTCGACCTGCACGAGATGAAGACGGTCAAACTTCTGATGTCCGCCGCCGCTCCTCTACCGATGGAGCTTGCGCGCAGGTTCCAGGAAAAGACAGGCATTCCTGTCGTACAGGGCTATGGACTGACGGAAACCTCGCCCGATTCGCATCTCACGCCGGTGGTTCCAGAACTGATGCGCATGGATAGCGTAGGCGTGGTGGTACATAATACGGAGCAGAAAGTCGTAGATATCGAGACGGGCGAGCATGAACTGCCGGTGGGCGAGGACGGCGAAATCATCATTCGCGGCCCGCAGGTGATGAAAGGTTACTGGAAAGCGCCCGAGGAGACGGCGCGCGCGCTGCGTAACGGCTGGCTCTACACCGGCGACATTGGACATGTCGATGAAGATGGCTATACCTACATCGTTGACCGTAAAAAGGAGATGATCAAATACAAGGGCTTCAGCATTGCTCCCGCGGAACTGGAAGCCCTTCTGTTGGAGCATCCCGCCGTGCTGGACGCGGCAGTGATTGGCGTACCTGATGATGAAGCCGGTGAAGTTCCCAAGGGCTTTGTCGTGCTACGTCCGGGTCATAGTGCCAGCGGCGAAGAACTGATCGCCTTCGTCAACGGCAAACTGGCCGGCTACAAAAAGCTGCAAGAGGTCGAGTTCATCGACGCCATTCCGAAGGTGCCATCCGGCAAAATTCTGCGCCGTGTGCTGAAGGAGCGCGAGAAGGCACTGCGCCTGGGAGGGCAGGCATAAAAACCTCTATTGCAATGAAGTAGGCAGTACCGGATCGTACTTTTCTAAACTGGCATGGCTACAACAATACTTTACAGCCGGGCAAGGAAATCAAGCACAATGGCGTTGAATTCCACCGGCTTTTCCATGTTGGGCATATGATGGGTTCTGGGAATCGTCACTCGCCTGGCTCCCGCGATATCTTTTTCGAGTTTGTCCGCATCCTTGAAAAGCCGGGGGTCATCCCACATCCTCCTGTCCATAAACCCACCGTGGATGAGAACTAGCGGGTGGCCTTCGCCCAGCGCCTCGTAGTACAACTTTGTGCCGTTGACCGGGACTGTGCCCACTTCGGGTTGGAATGAACTCGTCATGCTTATTGCAGTCCTATCAAGAACAATCCGCGTGCCATTGCCTCGCCCGCCAGCGTGAGTACAACTACGAGGTAGAGCATGCCTGTGGCGGATTGGAACGAGCGGTCGTGAATCAGTTTCAAGATGAAGCCGAGTAGCACTAGCGGAAAAACAAAGCTCACCAGGATGTGCAGCCAGCTAATGGCATCGGTACTTAGAGGCGCAACCTGCGGCGCTCCTACCGGTTTGACCTCCCCAGGCACCGGAGTTACAGCATGCACCGATGGAGTAGAAGTGGCCGGAGTAGTCGAGGTTGTGGTACTGGTGGGTTGAGCCGCCGCTGTACCAGCAAAGCCGGTGGTGAAGGCGAAGCAGACTACCTGAGCCAGCACGGCGATCAATACCAGCCGTGCCGCGAACTGCAATGGCTTCTCCGAAAGCGCCGGGGTGACGAGATACCAGTGACCAAGCCACATCGCCGTCAAAACTCCACCGAGCGCAAGCATAGCGGCAAAGAAACCGGCAACCGTAAAGGCTTCCGCGATTCCTGAACCGGCCAGCGGTCGATAGATCATGCCCATGACCAGAATGGTCGCCAACCCGGCCAATGTTGCCAGTATGCCGCTAATCATGCGCAGCAACCGGATTACTGACAGCCGGTCAGGTGTTTCTGTACCTTCTTCGTGTTTGGCCTTGCCGTCGATCCCGGCCTTCTTATCCATCCACAGGAAAAGATTATATGGCAGCATGAGGATCAGGAACAGCAGCAGCGTCGGAGCCAGGTAGCCTGTCCAGGAATGGTCGAGCAGCACGAACGTGTTGAGCAGGACCGCCGTCGAAAAATTCTGCTGGAACAAATAGGTGAGACCCGTAAAGAACAGGTAAATAATGCCATAGGTGATGAGGAAGCCACGTTTAACCTGGTTGCGCCAGTCTAGCGCGAACAGCACTCCAAATGCTCCGACCGCCAGTTCCGCCATCACGATGAACAATATGAGTGGCAACGTGATCATATTTGTATGTTCTATCCTTTTGTTCGTTTGATTGAGCTACGTCTTGGGAAGGTATCAGCTTCCTTTTGATCACACAGATTATACATCGGTTGGGGTGGACTGGCAAACATCAGATTTATATTGTATCCAATCCTGATAGCGGCAGAGATTCGATGTATCTATTGGCTCATGTCGTAGAATGAAGAGCGTAATTATACCACTTTAATGACGGAAAACCTGGAGGAGAAAGCAAATGAAGAGAAATACACTGGCGCGCAACCTGTTCATCATCGTTGCCATCGGATATTTCCTTCTGGGCATATTATTCGTGTTGGCGGGTGTGAGAAACAGCGATGCGCTTCTATATGCTATTGCCGGGATAGTCTTTGTGCTTGGTGCCGGTCACGTCTACCTGGCGGCCCGCAGGAGAAGAGCGGGATAGGTCCTCTTTACGCCTCTTAAAGAAAATTTGACGAGATATGTTCCGGGGAGTGGTACAGATAAACATCCTTTCATAGAAATATGTTATACTTCCCGGTGAAGACATTCTTCCGGCAATTGTGCCATATGATTGTCTTCATCGTAGCCCGGGGGAACTTCCTTTATAACCTGTCCGCTCTAGTGTTGTCGCTTCTTAGTTTAATGCTTTTGAGCGAGACCACTTTCGGGGTCTCTACAGAGGAGGAACTATGCACCTTGTGACCAGGTCCTGGCGATCCCCTTTTGTGCGTGTGGTAGGTATGTTTCTGCTAGTGGCGACGCTGCTGAGCCTGGGGTCGGCGCAGACATTGCGCTCGCCTTCAGTCGTCCGCGCAGCAGGTGGCTGCCAGTTGAACTCGCCGAACGGCGCCATTCAGCACGTTATTTACATCCAGTTCGATAACACGCACTTCACGCGTGATAATCCGAACGTTCCGTCCGATCTAGAGCAGATGCCCCATCTCCTCAACTTTATTGAGAACAATGGCGTCCTGCTCTCTAATCACCACACTCCGCTCATTGCCCACACGGCAACGGATATTTTGACCACGCTGACGGGCGTGTACGGTGATCGTCACGGCGTACCCATCAGCAACAGCTTCCGCTATTATAATCCAGATGGCACGACTAATCCCGGTGTTTCCTTTGCCTACTGGACCGATCCAATTTACGATCCTAGCAATCCGCCGCATCAGAGCGATACCACTTATAACATGCTGGCGGCAAATGGGCTGAATGCCCCGGCGCCCTGGGTTCCATATACGCGGGCTGGCTGTAATTTTGGCGGTGTGGCGACAGCGAATATGGTGCTGGAGAACATTGCAACCGATATTCCTACTGTATTCGGGCCGAACTCTCCCCAGGAGCAGGAGGTACAGCAGAATCCTGGACAGGCTTTTGCTGATTTCGTCGGTATTGGCATTCACTGCGCGCAAGGAAATGCGTTATGTTCTTCCGCCAATACTGGCGAGCCTGATGTGCTGCCCAACGAGCCTGGTGGCTACTCGAACTACATGGCTCTCTACGGCAACAAGTACGTTGCGCCGCAGATCAGTCCCAATGGGCCGATGGTAGACCTGGATGGCAATATCATTCAAGACCCTCAAGGACACATCGGCTTCCCCGGCTTCGATGGCATGTCCGCTTCTGTCTCGCTGGCCTATGTTGCCGCGATGCAGGAACATGGTGTTCCCATCACCTATGCCTACATCTCCGATGCCCATGACGCCCATCCCAACGGGCCGGCCTATGGTCCAGGTCAGGCAGGCTATGTTGCCGCGCTTGCAGCTTACGATGATGCCTTCAACAAGTTTTTCACGCGACTGGCCAATGATGGCATCAATTCGAGCAACACACTGTTCGTGTTTACTGCTGACGAGGGCGATCACTTTGTGGGTGGCCCACCCAGTCCTTCAAACTGTGATGGCGTGCATATCCCCTGTACCTACAGCCAGATCGGTGAGATCAATACCAACATGGCAGGTCTGCTGGCAACGGAGCAAGGTATTACAACGCCGTTCAAAGTCCATTCCGACTCCGCGCCCAACATCTATATCACAGGTAATCCTGCACGCAACGACGAGACTGTAACCCGCCCATTCGAACGCGCCACGGGCCAGTTGACGGCAGTGAATCCCTATACGAATCAGACAGATACGCTAACCAACTATCTGGCCGATCCGGTAGAAATGAATCTGCTGCATATGATTACGGCCGATCCCGCGCGAACGCCGACATTCACCATGTTTGCCAATCCCAATTACTTCCTGTTTGCAGGCTCTCCAGATTGTTCGTCTCCATGCGTCCAGATTAATCCACAATTTGCCTGGAATCACGGCGATGTGTCCCCGGATATCAATACGACCTGGCTGGGTATGGTTGGGCCGGGGGTACGCACGATGGGGGTCAATAGGACAGTCTGGTCGGATCATACCGACGTGCGTCCCACTATGATGGAGTTACTCGGCCTGAAGGATGACTATTCCCATGATGGGCGCGTTCTCTTCGAAGTACTCCAGCCCTGGGCTTTGCCTCCTGCCGTGCAGCATAATCTGCTGGCGTTGACGTTGCTGGCGCAGGCATATAAGCAGATCAACGCGCCTGTCGGAACGCTTGGACTGACAACCCTGGGCATTTCTACGGTTGCGCTAGAGAGTAATGCGCCCAACGATAGCACATACACGTCGCTCGAAAACCAGCTCATCTCCATTACCAATGTGCGTAACGCAATCGCGGCTCAGATGATTGCGATCCTGGAGTCTGCTGAATTCGGCGGGAACTACTCCTTCAGTCCACCGGCTGCGCAGGTGCAGAAGCTGATTGCCCAGGCACATAGCCTGTTAAATCGAGCTGAAGCGCTCCCTCATAAAAAGTAAGAGGAGATAACAGGCTGTTCATGCAGACATGATCCGGTACGAGGCGAATTGAGGCCAAATAGGCCAACATCTTAGAATGGCCTGAATAGCGTAGGGCGTTGGAGGGCATCCGATAAGGATGCCCTCTTTTTTGTTTGATGCCTGGAAAGCAAGACATATGCATGTACTTTTGGACAAAGTGTTTTCAGCCTTTAGACTCTCTAGACTTTCGAGATCGTCCTCGCCCTTTTCTAGGCAAATATTAACCTGGAGATAACAGTCAATTAACCGGCATTTAACAGTCGCTTAACATCAAGGCGATACGCTTTAACTGTAAGGTTTTACATGACGAACATATCCCTTAAGCAAGGAGCTTACCAGAATATGCATAGTGAAGGAATACATGGGAGCAGCGTTGCTCGTGGTGGTGTTGAGGATGCCCATAAATCTGTTTTGTCTGCGCTTGACGAAAGTACACTTTCAGGATTTCACTTCAAAGCCATGCTGACATCCGGCATGGGTTTTTTTACGGATGCCTATGATCTTTTTATCATTGGCGTCGTGCTGGCGATTCTAACTCCACTCTGGAATCTGACGAAACTTGAAACATCATTGCTTGCCAGCACATCACTGATTGCCGCGGCCCTTGGCTCGCTCCTCTTCGGGCGACTGGCAGATTTTGTGGGCCGCCGCTCAATTTATGGATTTACGCTGATCGTCCTGGCGCTTGGCGCTATTGCCTCAGCTTTTGCCCCAAATATCGTCTGGCTGCTGATCTTCCGTTTTATCCTTGGCCTGGGAATCGGCGGCGATTATCCGCTCAGTGCAACATTGATGAGCGAGTATGCCAACCGGCGCGACCGTGGCAAGCTAATCACAATGGTTTTCTCAATGCAGGGGCTTGGCCTGATACTTGGCCCGCTCGTTGCCATTTTTCTCCTGCTTGCTGGACTGAATCATGATCTGACATGGCGCATCATGCTGGCATTAGGAGCAGTTCCGGCGCTTGCAACGTTTTATCTGCGCCGGCAAATCGCGGAAACCCCTCGCTTTGCGCTGACGATGCAGGGTGATGCCGAGACTGCTTCCCGCACCATTGATATGGTGACACGAAAGCAGAACGGCAAGACGAGTAGCTCACTTTCGAATAGAGCGAACCAGCGAAAAAATGGTTCCGCGCGCTCAGAAACGAAGAGTTCAGCTCCTTCACGCTCCAATGGAAAGTGGCTGTACCTGCTTCTCCAGCCGCGGTACTTACGCTGGCTGATAGGGGCCGCGGGTGCCTGGTTCTTGCTAGACGTTGCCTATTACGGAACGACCATTTCCAGTCCCTTAGTTCTCAGGGCACTTAACCCTCACGCGAACCTGATTACGAATATGTTCTATACGCTTGCCATCTTTGTGGTGGCCGCGCTGCCAGGCTATATCGTCGCGGCCTTGACGATTGATCGCCTCGGACGCAAGTGGATACAGTGCGTTGGTTTTGGCATGATGACGCTTGCCTATGGTTTGCTCGCCGTCGCTCCTGCCCTGACGACGATTACATTGCCGTTCCTTCTCGTGTATGGAGTAAGCTACTTCTTTACCGAGTTTGGCCCTAATGTAACGACGTTTGTCTATCCTGCCGAAATTTTTCCGGTGATGGTGCGGACGACGGGGCATGGCATTGCTGCCGCGTTTGGGAAAGTTGGAGCCTTTATCGGAGCTTTTGCTTTTCCTTACCTCCTCAGCCTCTTCAATCTGCCGGGAGCGATGGCAGCCGCGGCAGTGGTCTCGTTTGTTGGTCTCCTGCTGACCATCTTCCTGTTGCCGGAGCCGAACCAGCGCTCACTGGAAGAGATTTCCGATGAACACGCGGCCATGGCTGCTCATCGAGAGAGGGAACGCGAGTTGGTTTTACGGTAGGTTAAGGATATAGTAGAATGTTTACAAAAAATGGCCTGGGCAATAAACCGCCCAGGCCATTTTTTTACACCACCTGCGGCATCCTCTGCAATGCGGCGGCTACAGCCTCTTCAGGATACTCGTAATCCTGCAATTTGCCGGAGAAGTAGGCATCGTAGGCGCCCATATCGAAGTGGCCATGGCCGGACAGGTTGAACAGGATAGCTTTCGATTCTCCCGCTTCCTTCGCCTTTAAAGCCTCATCAATCATTGCTTTTACAGCATGGCCCGACTCCGGTGCTGGGATAATGCCCTCGGCGCGCGCGAATTGTACGGCTGCATCGAAGACGCCGATCTGGTGATAGGCCTGCGCATCGATAATACCCTCATCGTGCAGGAGCGAAACCAGGGGTGCCATGCCATGATAGCGCAGGCCGCCCGCGTGAATACCAGGAGGCAGGAAATCATGGCCCAGGGTATGCATCTTGACCAGCGGGGTCATTCCCACCGTATCGCCAAAATCATAGGCATACACGCCCTTGGTCAGGCTGGGACAGGCCATCGGCTCGGCGGCCAGGAAACGCGTCTTCAGCCCTTTGCGCAGCCTTTCGCCAATAAATGGGAAGGCAAGCCCGGCAAAATTGCTACCGCCGCCTGTGCAGCCAATCACGATATCAGGATAATCGCCTGCGCGTTCCATCTGGAGCAGGGCCTCTTCGCCGATAATCGTCTGATGCATCAACACGTGGTTCAGGACGCTGCCCAGCGAATACTTGATTGTTCCGCCGCTTTTGGCTGCCACCTCAACCGCCTCGCTGATGGCAATGCCAAGGCTGCCCATGTTGTTGGGGTCCTGCGCCAGCACGCTGCGTCCCGCGTCCGTTAAATCGGTTGGGCTGGCATGAACGGTAGCCCCGTAGACTTCCATCATATTTCTGCGATACGGCTTCTGCTGGTAACTGATCTTCACCATGAAGACTTCGATTTCCATGTTGAAGAACGCTCCTGCCAGTGCCAGAGCCGATCCCCACTGTCCCGCGCCTGTCTCGGTCGAGAGCTTCTTGACCCCTTCTTGCTTGTTGTAGAATGCCTGTGCCACTGCCGTATTCGGCTTATGGCTGCCGGCAGGACTGACTCCCTCGTACTTGTAGTAAATACGCGCGGGCGTATCCAGCGCCTTTTCCAGTCGCCGCGCGCGGTACAGTGGGCTGGGCCGCCACTGCATATAGACCTGGCGTACCGGCTCCGGAATCTCGATGTAACGCTCCGTACTCACCTCTTGCATAATCAGCGCCATCGGAAATAGCGGGGCCAGGTCATCGGGCGTGACGGGCTGCCTGGTGCCGGGATGCAGCACCGGGTCGGGGGGACGAGGTAAATCCGCGGCAATGTTGTACCAGGATCGCGGCATCTCGTTTTCGTTCAAAAGATACTTGGTGTGAACGCTGTCAGGCATGGTTCGCTCCTCTCAAGGATTCATGACCCTTAGAACTACAATGGTTACGATATTTATTAATTCATCCCAGCCCGATTACATCTTTGACGTGCTGCAACGTAGCCTGGGCCATTGGACGCACCTCGTCTGCCCCTTGACGAAGAATGCGTTCCAACTCGGCCTGGTCGTTCATCAGCTCTTTGTAGCGGGCCTGGATGGGTGACAACGTTGCCACCAGGCGCTCAGTGAGCGCGGCCTTGAAATCTCCATAACCCTTGCCGGCAAATTCTGCTTCAATCTCCTGCTCCGATTGCCCTGTCAGCGATTGATAGATGCCGAGCAGGTTGGTGATGCCGGGGCGCTCAGGGTCGAAAGCCACCAGCCGCAGGGAATCGGTTGTCGCTCGACCAATTTTTTGCTTGATGGTCTTAGGATCGTCAAGCAGGTTGATGCGAGAATTTGGATTCGGGTCGCTCTTGCTCATCTTTTGTGTCGGGTCATCCAGAGACATGATGCGCGCGCCTACCTCGCGAATCTGTGCCTCTGGAATGGTGAATACTTGCTGGCGATACAGGCTGTTGAACCGCTGCGCGAGATCGCGCGTCAGCTCAATGTGCTGTCGCTGGTCATCACCTACAGGAACATAGTTCGTCTGGTATAGCAGTATATCACAGGCCATCAGCACCGGGTAGCAGAAGAGGCCAGTTCCCACCGAATCCATCTGCTCACCGGCTTTCGATTTGAACTGCGTCATGCGCGACAGCCAGCCCATGGGCGTGAAGCATTCCATAATCCAGCTCATCTCGGCATGTTCATGCACATGTGATTGGACGAACAGGTGGCAATACCGCTGGTCGAGTCCGCACGCAATATACAATGCCGCCAGCTGGCGCACGCTCTGATGCAGTTCTTTCGGATCAATCGGAAGCGTGATGGCGTGCAGATCAACGATGCAAAAGATGTTATCGTACTGCGCCTGCGTTTCCACCCAGTTACGAATAGCGCCCAGGTAATTGCCCAGGTGCAGGTTGCCGGTCGGCTGTATGCCGGAAAACACACGTTTTTTCACCGGCGCATTTTCAGCAGCCCCGGCATGTTCAGTTTTCTTAGCCTGGCTCATTTCAATAGACATCATTTCACCTCTCTATACTTGTAAAATGTCATAAAAAAACGCCGCTCATTCCTTGTCAGGGACGAGAGGCGTAAAGCTTTCGTGGTACCACCCTCATTCAGATTACCCATGGAACTTCCCGCATAGCATGGGTAATCCCTCTTTGCCAGATACGCAATCTTCAGCACCTGGTGTCGAAGATGTATATCCTGTCCTCAATAACGGTGGACATTCCGCAAGAGTCCTACTGGTTCCCTACTGAAAAGAACGTTCGCTCTTTACTTCCAGGCCCATTCGACGACTGCATCGGGCCGGTTTTCACCGCTACCGGCTCTCTGGGACCTCTGCGTGGTCATCTACTCTTCCTGTTCGTCGCTTTCAGTGTTCTGTTGTGTATGGACAAAGTATACTGGTGGTTTTGTGATATGTCAAGATTTTTGGAAATGCTCTCAAATCAGTTTCTGCTTTGCCAGTTCCAGCCTTCGGATCGTCTCCTCGCGCCCCAGTAGCATCATCGCGGCAATAATGTCGGGTCCTTTCGTCTTGCCGGTCAAAGCGATGCGCGGCGGCCACAGTACCTGTCCCACTTTCAGTCCCATGCTTTCGGCGACTGCGGCGAAGGCCGCATATAGTCCATCATGTGTGAAAGCTGCCTCTGGGATATCCCGCATCACTTGTGCGATTGCTTCCAGAATATTGGCCACAGTTGCCGGACCATCGTTTCTGCGCAGCAGGTCAGCGAGCGGATAATCCAGACTTTCGGCCTGAACAAAGGCAAACTCGATCTCTGGCGCGACATCCAACAGGGTTTTGGCCTTTTCTTTGGCCAGAGCGCAGGCGGCTTTGATATATTCAAAGTGAGACTCGTCCTGGGCATATTCCTGGCTGATAAGACCGCTGCTGACGAGGAACGGAATGCTGCGGCGAGCGAAATCATCTTCCGTCAGGATGTGGTTAATGTTGTAGGCATTCATCCACTCCAGCTTCTCTGGCGAAAATTTCGCGGATGCCACATGCACATGATAGATATTGAACTTTTCGATCAGGTCCTCCATCGAGAAAATTTCCGTATGATCGTCGTAGCTCCAGCCCATCAGCGCGAGATAATTAACCAGCGCCTCCGCGATATAGCCATTTTCGCGATATTCCACAACCGATACAGCATTGTCCCGTTTGCTCAACTTACCCACCTTGCCCGGCGGATTGAGAATAAGCGGCACGTGTATCACTACCGGCATGGGAAAGTCCAGCGCCTGGTACAATAGCACATAAAAGGGCATGCTCGGTATGTATTCTTGCCCGCGAATGACATGGGTAATATTCATCAGGTAATCGTCCACCATATGACCCAGTTCATAGGTCGGCATGCCATCCGATTTGAGCAGGATGCGATCATTCAGCGTGGCATTATCAATGGTAATTTGACCACGCAGAGCATCGGTGAATGTAGTCGTACCTTCGAGCGGGACAGCAAAGCGAATGACAGGCTTGATCCCCTCCGCGGTCTTCTGCGCGCGTTCCTCTTCCGTGAGATAGCGACAGTGGCGATCATAGCCGGTTGGTAATTTTTGCGCCTCTTTCGCCTTATTGACCGCTTCCAACCGTTCCTGGCTGCAATAGCAATAATAGGCCTTCCCGCGTTCAACAAGCTGCTCTGCATATTTCTTATAGGTATCCAGGCGTTCGCTCTGTGTGTAGGGAGCGTATGGCCCACCGATATCCGGACCTTCATCGTAATCCAATCCCAGCCACTCGAGTGAATCCTTGATCGCTGCCAGGCTCCCCTCGACGTAGCGTCTGCGGTCGGTGTCCTCGATGCGCAAGATGAACTGCCCACCGCTCTGACGTGCTACAAGATAAGAATAGATAGCAGTGCGCAGGTTGCCGATGTGCGGGTACCCGGTTGGGCTGGGTGCATAGCGCGTGCGTGCAGGCGTATCTTTTGAGGATGATGTATTAAGTAGATCAGTCAAGATAAAGTCTCCTTTAAAATTAAATTATATCAGCCTTCCGAGCTATCTCGATCAGTCTTCCCAGCATATTTCTCAGCCTTACGTCGAATCCGGTTCCACACCCCTGTGAAGCCCATCGCCTTTTGCATCTCATAGAGCGTCTTCTTCGTCTCTTCTCTTACCCGTAGTGTGCCATTGTAGATAAGCTCCTCAATCCTTCCTGGTATATCATAAGCTGCTCGCCTCTCGCGCATCGGCTCAAGCATCGCATTTAGGGCTGCTGCCAGTTTCTGCTTGACCTCGACATCGCCCACTGTACCGGCCCGGTAGCGGGTTTTCAAATCTTCCACTTCCTCGAGATTTGAATTGAAGGCATCATGATAAATGAAAAGGGGATTGCCCTCTACCGTACCTGGAATATCGGCTCGTATCCGGTTGGGATCGGTATACATGCGCATCACCTTGCGCTCAACCTCTTTAGGAGTGTCGCTCAAAAAGATGGCATTATTGAGGCTCTTGCTCATCTTTGCCTGCCCATCGATGCCCACCAGCGTGGGTACGTCTCCGACAATCACTTCGGGAATGGGAAAAATCTCTCCATACAGCGTGTTGAAACGCCTGGCAATCTCCCTTGTTACCTCAACGTGAGCCATATTATCTTTTCCCACAGGAACCACGTTCGCCTTTACGCATAAAATATCCGCGGCCTGCAGGACAGGGTATCCCAGCAATCCAAAGGGCATCTCGATATTCGCATCCCTTGCCATGTCCTTCAGGCTTGGAATGCGCTCCAGCCGGGAAACTGTTACCAGGTTCTGAAAGAGCGTATACATCTCGTGTATCTCATGAACACCCGATTGCAGGTAAAAAGTCGCGTGTTCTGGCTCGATGCCTGCGGCGATGGCGTCGAGAACCAGGTCATGTGCGTGTGCATCGGCTTCGCGAATATGCTCCGGCATATGTTTTGTCGTCAGCATATGCACATCGGCGATCAGAAAAAAGCTCTCATATTGATGCTGGAGCCGGACGCGGTTTTTTAATGTGCCGGCATAGTGACCCAGGTGCAGCTTTCCCGTTGGCCTGTCTCCCGTTAGCATTCTAGGTTGAGACATGGTAGCAAGTCCTCCCTCTAACAGTTCTAAACTCATGCCGATTATAGGGGAGATTATCTACAATAGCAAGCCACTGAAAGCCAGTTCGGACCTGTCATTCTGAGCGCAGCGAAGAATCTGAAGCAAGCCCCTGATCGATCTGGCTCCTTGCAGATTCTTCGCTGCACTCAGAATGACATGCGAGGAGGGCTTTTTCATGGCAAGCTGTGAATCAGAGCGTAAAATCTGTGTTCAAATCAATCGCAACTTTGGCAATTGAAAGCTGGCCTTACTTCTGCTGGCTCAAAAATTGGCATGTAAGCTGGATATGCCCTTGATGCAAGGCGCAATGTGCTACTGCATGTAGCAGGCAATCACGAACCGTGGTAGGCGAATTGGAAGTTCGAACCAGGAAAGTAGGATGCGCCTGGACGATGCGCTCCATCTCTTCATCTGGCAGACTATCCAGCACCTCATGTACAGCGGCGATCCAGCGTTCGTAGCGCGTCGTCAGTTCTTCCAGTGTGCCGGTCGCGTGAAACTCTGCCGGGCGGTCGCGCGCAATCGTTCGTCCTCCAACTCGTACCAGTACCCAATCTTCGCCTGATCCAACGAGATGAGTGGCAAGCGCAAAAAGTGTATTTGTGTCTTCCAGTGCGAGTGGTTGATTGAGCAATGGCTCAGGCACGACGCGGAGTTGCTCGAGGACATCGTGTCCTATATAATCCAACACGTTCGCAAAATGCGAAGCTTCATTTGCCATAGAAATCCCCTTTCCTTAGCGTACCGGAATGATGTGATAGATGCTGCTTTTCGTTCAGAGTTCTTCTTGATTGTACCAAATCTGATGGCTGAGCGCCTTACGGGCGAGAGTTACGCCAGGGCTAAGTAAAATCTCCCCTTTTTCATCACCTTGTTGTGACCAGAGGCACTTCATAGGGCATTATCACCAGAAAGAAGCATATTCCGATCAATGGATGTGATGCAAGAAAGCGAGCGGTTTTTCTCGCTGGACTGAGACAGAACCTGGGGCATTTACCACTTGCATATGCATAAAAATCCTGGCCGCGCAGCGTAGATCAGTACGTCACGCGGCCAGGTAGAAAGAACGACACTTTTCACGCTCAAAAGCGAGGTGAGAAAGTGCGGGGAATACTATCAGGTGTAGCGGAATCTTTGCATCAGGGCCAGCACATTATTGACGTAGCGCCAGTTGAAGATGCCGCGATGAATAACGGCCCAGCCACCCTCGTTGTAGGCGCTAATAATATCGTAGAGGTTGCCGTGGAAGCCGTTCCACAACCAGCGCAGGTAGGTCGCGCCGAGATTGATATTATCCCACAGGAGATAGGGATCGCGTCGAATACCGGTTCCCGCGTTGATGCTCTGGGCCGTGTAGGGCATGAGCTGCATCACACCAATGCCGCCATCCCAGGCAATCACGTGCTGCGTCCAGCCGCTTTCCTGCCAGGCAATCGCCAGCAGCAGGTTCGAGGGTAAATGGTAGATACTCGCGGCGCGGTGTAGCAAGGAAACAACCTGTGGGCGGGTCGACCATTGTAAGGCGTTATAGTCATACCAGCGCACGACTCCATTGGCTAGTAGACCGCTCGCCGTTCCGCCTGATCCATAGCCACTTCCCAGGCGATAGGGAATACAGAGTTCGTGCCCAACAATAATCAGATTGACGTTCCAAATGTAGTTAACGCGCGCAAGCGTCCAGATAGACGTGTGGTAGCGCCAGGCTATCTTTGTCAGCGTATCACCGCGTTGGATTCGATACCAGCTGCACCCATTTCCTGGGCCGGGGTTTGCCGCCAACGCGTTAGGTTGGCCGCTAGAAACTATGATGGAACCAAACAGCAAAACCGCAGTGAATAGCAGCAGCACGGCCTGTTTGGACACGTGAAGCCGAAGTTTGCTGATTGGTGCCTGCTGTTCGCGCCGTTCCTGTATTTCTATTTCACGTGCCGGCAAAGTATTTGCCTGTTGCTCAGATATGGTTGCCATGAAGTAGCTCCTTCCTTTCTTCTCCCACTATAGACCTCTGCCAAATCGACACATGTCCATGTGATTGGCGTATTTTTCATCAGATACATTCGGAATGTTGTTGACGGAGCTTGAATTGATGGATATCAATGCCATAAAAGCCCGTCGCGTTCCCTTGACGCTCCGCTGCAAAGGGTGCTAAAATCCTGGTTGCACAGTCGGAATTAGCGAATAGCAGGAGCGCAAGCAATGAAGACAGAAGAACCACTGAGCGCCACAGTCGAAGAATACCTGGAATCGATCTACAATATGAGCGTGGAGAATGAGGTAGTGATCGGCGCCCGCCTGGCAGAGAAATTCAAGGTCTCGGCTCCCACCGTCACTGAAATGCTCAAGCGCCTGGTGAGAGATGGATATATCGAGATGGATAATAAGCGCGTGGTCACGCTGACCGAGGCGGGCAACCAGGCTGCCGAAGCCGTACTGCGCCGCCACCGCCTGACCGAACGCTTCCTGGTCGATATGCTGGGCATGCAGTGGCACCAGGTGCATGAAGAGGCCTGTCGCCTGGAACACTTTATATCGGGCGCCGTCGAAGCGCGAGTCATCGCCAGTTTGCATAATCCAACCACCTGCCCGCATGGCAACCCTATTCCGGGGCAGGTAGCGGCGCGTACCTATCTCAAAGATCGTGGTGCCGTGCGTTTATCTACCATCAAAGCGGGCGAAAAGGCGACCATTCTCTGCATCTCAGAAGTCGTCGAGGATGAAGAGGCCCTGATTTTGTACTTGCATGAAAAGGGGTTGACGCCGGGAACGACATTGATCGTTCAATCCGAGGAGAGCGCGAGCGGCGAGAATGATAATGCGACAGAAACCTTTTTGTTGCAGGTGGATGGACGAGATGTTTGCATTAGTAAGGCCGTAGCCGCTAAAATCTGGGTGACGCGTTGATCAAATCTTGATGCTTTTGTGATTACTTCATCTTGACTTTTCATATTAGGCTATGCTAATATCTGAGTGACAAACTCGGAATTAAAATATGACGAGGGACATATCCACGGTGCCCCTGGAAGAAGTGAAGGTCGTTCATGATTGCAACGTTTGTACTTTTTTTGCGTGAAGGGCTAGAGGCTAGCCTGATTGTCAGTATTCTTTTCGCCGCTCTACGCCAGCTTGGTCAAACACAAAAAGCCCGTGCCGTGTGGATAGGTGTAGGGCTGGCAATCCTCGGTTCGCTCCTCGGTGGTCTTGCTCTTTACATAACTATCCGTAATTATGATGGATCGACATTCCAGGCCGTTTTCGAGACGATTACTTATCTCGTGGCCGTGGTGCTGTTGACCTCGATGACTTTCTGGATGCAAAAGCATAGCCGGTCGCTGAAACGCGAGATCACAGCGAAGGCGAGCGCGGCAGGTTCTGGCTTCGCGCTTGGCCTGCTAGCTTTTTCAACAGTCGGTCGAGAAGGACTTGAGACCGCGGTTTTCACGCTGGCATTCGCTTTTCAGACCAACGGACTGCTGCTCTTGATTGGGGCGCTGCTTGGTTTGTTGGCTTCCCTGGGTTTGAGTTTCCTCATCTATCGTCTGGGGTACCGGCTCGACTTTCGCATCTTCTTCCGCGTGATGGGCATTCTCCTGATCATCTTTGCCGCCGGGCTGCTTGGTGATGCCGTTCAGAATATGCAGGCGCTGGGCTGGATTCACATTGGGACGACTCCTATCTGGAACACGGCACGGCTGCTCAGCGAAGATAGCACCATTGGCGATATCCTGCACACGTTCCTTGGGTATGCGGAGTCGCCAACTGTTCTGCAAGGACTTTTGTACGCTGCCTATCTGCTTGTCGCTGGCAGCATCTTCTTCTGGCTGACGCGCAAGCCGAATATGGGAAAGCCGGCTTCTTCAAACACAAATGCCACAGTAACAGAACATGCTCGTGGGCGTGCTTAGTTCGATGGGCGTACAGGCGAGAGTGGTTCGGGGTAGCTGTTTTCTACCCCGGTTCATTCATAGAGCCGGAACGATCAATCAGAAAAGCATAATCGAATGGAATGCGAGATACCTGGCGAATGCGCGAGACTTCAGTCCATGATAGATTGCCATAATTCACGCGAATGCCCTCCAATTGCTCTGAAACTTGCAGCGCAATACGGATGAAAAGCAATCCCTACTCTTCACGGAAGTTATTCCCACATGTTGAAATCAATCCTCTATCGAATCCTTCTCGATGGAGATGTTCAATGAATAACCCTGCTGCTCATAGCTTTCATGCGAGTGAGACATGGCAAATTGCGAATTTCGTAGGAAAGATGGTAAAAATCGAAGGAAAGCGTAAAGATTATTGGCGAGAATTGCTAAATTCATCAGTTTCGGGGTACAATAGAGATAGGATAGCGCTGCCATTGTGAAAGCCATTCATAGTCCTTTTTGCTCTAGTTTTCTCCGGAAAGGAGTCTTTATGCTTCAACAACCTGTTACGATCGATCGGGAGTTGATTGAAGAGATTGTGGCGCGTGAGGAGGCGGAATTTCGCAGGCGCACTCCTCGCTCCCATGAGATTCATGAACGCGCGAAACATTCCTTGCCGATGGGCGTTTCCAGTTCGTTCCAGGCCGTTCCTCCCTATCCTTTATTTATCAGTCGCGCTGAGAGCAGCCATATCTGGGATCTGGATGGGAACGAATATGCCGATTTTCATCTTGGCTTTGGTAGCCTGCTCGTCGGCCATGCTCATCCTGTCCTGGTTGCGGCATTACGCGATCAGCTGGGAAAGGGCAGCCTCTATTCCTTGCCCTGTCCAGATACCGTGTACCTGGCTGAAGAGCTGGTGCGCCGTTTTGCGCCGATTGAACAGGTGCGATTCTGTAATTCCGGCACCGAGGCAACCATGGATGCTTTGCGGCTGGCCCGCGCCTTTGTTGGTAGAGATAAAATTGTGAAAATCGAAGGCTCCTACCACGGGCACCATGATACCGTGCTGATGAGTACCAAGCCCCCGGTTGAAGCTGCCGGCCCCGCCGAACATCCAAATACCGTTCCCGCATCCAAAGGTATTCCACGCGATCTAAAGAACAACACCATCATCGCCCCATACAATGATGCGGAGGCCCTTGACCGCATTCTGACCGAACACGAGGGTGAGGTCGCGGCGGTGATTACCGAGGCGGTTCTGATGAATGTTGGCATTATGTTGCCGGAGGATGGCTACCTGCAGAACCTGCGCGATATCACGCGCCGGCACGGTGTGCTGCTGATTTTTGACGAGGTGAAAACGGGCGTAACGGTTGCTCCTGGCGGCATCACGGAGATTTATCCGGTTGAACCGGACCTGATTTGCCTTGCCAAATCAATTGGTGGTGGTATGCCGGTAGGCGCTTTCGGTGGCCGGGAAGAGATTATGCGTCACATCAACCACGAGGAGGTCATTCATCTTGGCACGTTCAATGGCAATCCCATGTCGATGCGTGCCGGCCTGGTGACGCTCACTCAGATCTTCACGCCGGAAGCACATGCGCACGCCAATGGTCTCTCAAAGCAACTGGCGGACTCCTACATTGGAATTATTGAAGAGTTTGATATGCCGATGCATGTTGCTCAGATCGGCGCGAAGGGCTGCGCCATGTTCCGTTACGAGCGCGCCCGCAACTACCGCGCGTGGTGGGAGATCGACATGCGTCTCTCCTACGCCTACTGGCTCTTCCTCGCCAATCGCGGCATCCTTTTCCCGCCGGGATTTGACGACCAGTGGACGGTCTCCATCCAGCACACACAGGATGATATTGACCATCATGCCCATGTTTTCCAACAGTTCGTTACGGAATTGAGGAGATAAAGGGTAACTGCTGTAGGGATAGCGCCTGCTGCCTGTCTCTTGAGGAATCCAGGACAGGCAGCAGGCGCTATCCCTACAGCAGTTGAACTGTGTCCTACCTCACATCTGGAAGGCGACCTACTTCATTGTTACTTCCAATAGTCAGGGCTATACTTGCAAAAAGCGCTGTTACAGGGAGAAATACAATGTTGTGGACCATAAACATTTCTACCTTACTCATCTGGTTAGCCTGCCACTTTGTGGGGGATTTTGCTTTTCAGAGTACCTGGATGAGCCTGGAGAAAGGTAAAAGTTGGGAGGTCAACTTCTATCATTGCGCGACATACACGGCGGTATTTGTCCTCTTTGCCCATCCATCGCCTCTCGCCACAGCTATTTTATTCGGGACACACTTTGTCATCGATCCTTTGAAGGCCCGGTATAAGCTGATTGGCCCGATCTGGGTCGATCAACTGCTCCATATCATCACTATCGTCCTCATTCTGTTCTTCAAGTTCTGATCGTTCAGGGTACGTCCCCTGGTTCCCCGGCATAGTACTTTTAGACGCTTTCTAGCTTGCTTAATCCTCTAAATGCGCACGGTCTCCCAAAATATTATGACGCCCCGTTTAGTTCGATATATTGCTGATTTAAAGATATCATAGGGGAGTAATTGCATCGTGTCCTGGCGACTCTTCTTTCGCGAGGCATCTGCCCTCTCAATCTGGACACGCCATGTGAACCCCCTACCATCCAGGTAAATTCATGCGGGGTGTCCAATGTCGAATCTTGAAGGCGCAATGCTGAGTGATTACCTCTTGCTAGAGTGCATAAGCAGAGGAGGCGTGGCCGATGTGTATCGTGCCCGCCAGACGGGAGAAGGGAATTATGAGGTAGCCGTGAAGATTTTCCGCCCCGGTTATGCTCAGCTCGCTTCCTTTCGTGACTATTTTATGGCGGAGGCGGAAAAGGTTGGCCAGTTTGACCACCCGAATATTCTGCCGTTTCTCGAATTTGGCGAAGGTGACGGATTACTCTACTGTATCACTCCATTTGTGGCCGGTGGAACGCTTGAAGATTTGCTGAGACGTGTTGGCGGAAAATTTTCTGCTATCCAGGCATTGCCGATCATGCACCAATTGTGCGGCGCGGTCCAGTATGCCCATGATCGTGATGTAATTCATGGCAACATCAAACCCTCGAATGTTTTTGTGGCAACGGATGGCCGTATGTTGCTCTCCGATTTTGGCATTGCGCGTGGCTACGACGATAGCCAGCAGTCGCTTACGCGTGTCGGTTGGGGTTCGGCGGAATATGCTGCCCCAGAGCAATCACTTGGCGTGACGAGGGCGTCGAGTGATATCTATGCCCTGGGTGTATTGCTGTTTCGTATTCTGACGGGCCATCCTCCTTTTACCGGCCAATCTCCTATCGAGGTGCTACTCAAGCATGTGCGACAGCAGCCTCCGTCCGCGCGCAGCTTTGATCCGAACATTTCGGATGCCGTAGATGGCGTTGTGCATATGGCTATGCAGAAACGTTCAGGTGATCGCTTCGCCTCCGCACAAGAATTCAGTCATGCGCTGCAGGCAGCCGTCACCGTAGCGCCCATCGCCTCACCGGTCGCCAGGTCTATTTCTTTGACAACACGCCAGCTGGCGCCCATTTCGCCTCATCCTTTCGATGACCCGCATACTCCGCTGCCCCCAACTGTAGCTTTCACACCGCCTCCTGTCAATCCCCCTCCTGCGGCAGAACTGTTCGCTTCCAACGTGCCCGTGCAACAGTCCTCCAGCCCGTTAACTAGACCTGCTGAAGTTACCGACGTCACCGAGATACGCAGGAAGAGCTTCCTGGAAGAAAATGAGGACGCCGGGGATAGCATCTTCTGGTCCGCGAACCCACTTGAATGGTCGCCCATCGGCAACCGGCCGGAGGGTTCAGCTCCATTGACCGCATCGGAATACCTTGATAGCAAAGCAGTAGTGCCGGAAGACGAGACACAAAAGATTTTGCGTGAGGACGAGCGGCCACAGAAAGGGGAAGAAGTCTTGCCGGCAAATGTACAAGCCCAGGAAGTTATCGTTCCTGCTCCTGAAAAAGAACCAGGCAAGGGGAAAAATCGTAATAAAATCCTGCCCATACTCGTTGTTATCTTGCTTTTGATCGGTCTGCTAGGAGCGCTGCTTTCTAGCTTTCTTTTCCCTGGACCATCCGGCAGTCATTCTGGCAGCGCTCAGCCGACATTGCCGGCAAGTATCAGCTTCCTTTCAACCACGCCAGGTCTGGCCGATCTGTCAAATAATGGCGTAGTTCCCTTTAAAGAGAATATGGCACAGGTGGCGCTGGAGAGTCATATACGCGGTCCCAAAGTGTAGGAGGAGAGACATCTATGGCAGAGCTTGCCGGGGTGATGGTGGGAAATTATTTTTTACTGGAACGCCTGGATAGTGAGGGGATGGTTGAAACATATCGCGCTCGTCCAACGACACAGGGAGGCTTTGATGTCATATTGCGCCTTTTTCGACCCCAGTTTCCAGACCCAACGGGATTCCAGGAGCATTTTGCGGCGGAGGTGGAAAAGGTCTGGCGTTGCCACCATGAACATATCCAGCCCTTGCTCGAATTTGGAGCCGGTGAGGGTCTGCTCTACTGTGTGACGCGCCTGATAGAGGCCGAGACGCTAGAGCAATTTCTGCAGCGTATGGAGGGACAGGCAGCGTCCATGTCCGCCGTTGTGGGTCTGATGGATCAGTTGTGCGATGCCCTGCACTATGCCCACGAACGCGGTATCGTGCATGGGAATCTACAGCCCTCAAGCATTCTATTACAAGATGGCGGACGCCTGTTGCTTACCAATTTCAGCATGAAGCGCATCTACCAGGAGGGTGAGCCGCTAATGGCTCAGATCGAAGAGGGTAATGCAGCCTATGTTGCGCCGGAACAGGTCGTTGGTATGATAACGCCCGCCAGCGATATTTACGCCGCGGGCGTACTGCTCTTTCGCCTGCTAACGGGGCGTCTTCCGTACGAGGGTGAAAGCGCTGGCGAGATTGCCCTCAAACATACAAATGAACCTATTCCATCACTGCGCGAGCTGCGCCCGGACCTATCGGAAGCCGTGGAACTCGTCGTGCGTGTGGCGCTGGCGAAGACGCCGCAGGGTCGTTTCCCCGATGCTACAGCCCTCGCGCAGGCCCTGCATGCCGCGGTTTCGTCCAATAATCCGCCGGTTATCGCTGTTCAACCCGAACGCCGCATATTCGTTCGTTCTCGCCGCACTCCTTTTACCTGGAAACGGGCGCTTACCCTGCTGGCTATTGTGCTGGTCTTGTTCGGATTATCCGGCACGCTCCTCTTTTTCTCAGCACTGCCGCTACATCTCCAGGATATCCCCGGCCTGGTATTTCACAACCTTGGACAGTCCGGCGTGGGATCAATAAAGGCGAACAGTACCGCGCCCCCTGTCAGCGCTACCTCATCGCCCGGTGGGTTTCCTATGCCGACCTCAGTTACCGGCGGAGTACCCCCGGTTCAATCGACAGTTCCTCCCGGCAAGATTGCGCAGACCCCATCCGCCGGTGGTACGCCCGTCCCTGATCCAGGCATTACTCCATCTCCTACGCCTCCTCCTGTATGCATAGGTGGAACGCTTGCTATTGATGGGCCGGCCAATCTGGTGCCGTTGCTGCAACAGGTAAACAGCGACTATACCAATGTTTGCCCGCAATTGGCTGTCTCGCTCAAGACAAATACTGATCGAACCTCGCTCAATCTCCTACAAAATGGTCAGATCGATGTTGCCACCACAGATTTGACCGCGAGTTCTTCCTGGAACGTGAGTGATCACGCTGTCGCAGCCATACTTTATACGTTGATTGCCAGTCCTGATGTGCAGATCAGTGGCTTAACCGTGGCGCAGGTACAGGGTATCTACGCGGGAAAGATCACAAATTGGGCGCAGGTTGGGGGACCCGATGAAGCGATTACCGTAATCTTGCGGCCAACCAACGATGGCATTACCCCAATTTTCCGCACATTTGTCTTGAATGGAGCGCCTCAACGAGTCAAAGGGATGCGCTTGAAACCCGATTCGCCGGGACTGGCAGTTCAGGCCGTATCAGCTACGCCAGGCGCGATCAGCTATGTGCCTTTAGGAGCGATCCAGGGAGCAAATGTACAGGTACTCTCCATCAATGGCATATATCCTGACGCTCAAACGCTTGAGAATGGTAGCTACTCGTTCTGGAGCGTCGAACATTGCTATACTTCGGGTAGTGGTTCGTTACAATTCCAGGAGTATTTACAATTTTTCGAGAGCGGTCAAGAAGAAAACGTGTTGTCACAATTCGGAGCCATCCCGATCAACCTGATTGACCCAAATATTGTGGCGACGCACCTGCCCGGCCCGCAAATATAATAGGGCAATTCACCATACACAAAGTGATATGTGATGATATCTTTTGAAATATAAAGATACAAATTTTTTTACCCCTTCTTTCCTATTTTCTTTGACAATGGGCGATTCTTAGGGCACTCTTAGAAGAGAATTGTCAAGCAGCCTGATTGATCGAATATGCCACCCCCTGTATGGTAGGAAGTGAAGGTGACAGTATGCGATGCCCTCGTTGTAACTTTGCGGGAGAGCCATTACATGGTGGTTGTACTCGCTGCGGCTACCGGTTCACAAAACCATACTCTCTTTCTGTTGTGGATAGAAGTCAGTATGCAACAATACCCCTGGCCCGGTCTTCCGGCGCGCTCGTCGCGGAGAGGCTCAATCGGGGCGATGTTTTGCGCCAGGGGCGTTATCGTTTGATAGAGCAACTTGTCCTGCCTGAGAATCAGCAGGATCAGGGGACGGCCTGGCTTGCGAATGATGTGCAGGCAACGCCTGGGCATGTGATTATTCGCCAGGTAGCACCGCTTAATGGAAGCGTGGGACATAAGATGCATGTAGTGCGCTCGATTGCGCTACGGTTCTCGGAGCTTTCTCAGCATCCCGGCTTCCCGAAGGTCCTGGATGTATTCAGTGAGAAGGACGATTTCTTTATCGTTCTGGAACATGAAGACGGCGAGACGCTGGCAAGGGTACTCAACCGGCAGGGAGGAGCCTTACCTGAGCGAATCGTGGCAGAATATGGGCGGCAACTGTGTGAAATGCTTACGGTGATGGCGCGGCACCAGCCCCCACTGGTACATGGCGCTATCAGTCCCGATACGATTGTAGTAAGTCCTGATAAGAGCCGTGTTTCGCTGATGCATATGCCCTTGTTTCCTCCACAGGAACCACCGCATAGTAAGGTATTATCGGGTTATCGTGCGCCTGAGCAAGTGCGAGGCAACATTGAGCCTTCGTCCGATCTGTATTCGCTGGCAGCAACGTTACATCACGCGGTAACCGGCTATGACCCGGGTGAGCGGATGGCTTTCTTCCATCCCCCGGCGCGTCGCCTGAATCCCACCGTCTCGCCGCGCATGGAAACGATTCTTGCCCAGGAATTGCGCCTTTCTCCTCAACAACGATACGCGCGTCCTTTTGATATGCAGAAAGACCTGGCTGCGTTGCTGTCTTCATATGGACCCGACAGTGACGCGCTTCCGGCAGTTACCCCTCAGGTGCTGCGCCTGGAGTCCCTGCGGTTGCGGCAGCGCAGTAAAAATCGCAGTCTGATGGAAATGGGCATTCTTGCGGGCGTGGTTCTGCTTCTCCTTTTAGGTTTCCTGCTCATCTACTTGCGCCCATTTGCCGCATATTATGCCGCCGAGGGTGCTTCTACACGAAATGCGACAGCGACTGCCGTTGTCCAACAAAAAGCTCTGCAAACGGAGCTGGCCCTGGAACAAAACCTCTTTCAACAAAAACATATTGGCATCAGCGATGGACGGTTTGTTTTCGATACGTTCCACGGCCGTTCAGATGTCAGCGACAAGGAACAGGCCGCGACTGCTATCTTGCAGGGCAATTGGAGCGCCGCCGTCAATGCTTTCACCAAAGCGACGACAGAAGACCCGGTTGACGGAGAGGCGCTCATCTACAATGAAGACCTGCATATCTTGCTGAATAATGCCCCGTATGTCACGATTGTCCTGGGACTTCCTATCGATAACAGCGATGCAGACATCAATATTGGCCGTAGTGATATGCAATCGACGTACCTGGCGCAGCACAGGATTAATACCGGCAACCTGCTACCAGGCGGATTGAAGCTGCGCATTTTGATCGATAATTCAGGATCGAACGATAGCGATGTGGGTGCGGTGGCGCAGTTCGTTGCGAATCGCGTCAACAATCTCGGGAACCAGGATCATATTATTGCTGTGATTGGTTGGCCCTACAGTTCTCAAACTATCAACGCTGAAAGTATCATTGCCTCGGTGCATATTCCTCTCATTTCACAGACGGCATCGAGCGTGAAATTGAGCGGCAGCAGTCCCTATTTCTTCCGCGTCAATCCGCCGGACGATCAACAGGGAAAAGCGTTAGGAGCCTATGCGGTCAACCAGCTAAGGGCAAAGAGGATTCTGGTACTGCAAGATCAATCCGATCCATATAGTGTTTCGCTGGCCAATGCATTTACTTCCAGCGTGCAGTCTTTGCATGCGACTGCTATCAATAACCCCAACGACTTCTTTACTGAAACAACTACAACAGTGCGCCAGTATCAGCAAATCGTATTCGATGCCGCCAGACAAAGGGCGAATCTCATCCTTATAGCGGGACTCGATGTTGATGCAGTACGCCTGGCACATGCATTGGGCAATGCTTCCCGCTTGAATCCTGGCAGTACCTACCTTGCCGATTTAAAAATACTGGGTGGAGACGCCATAGATACAGGCTTGCTGCTAGGACAGGGCAACGGTCCTGATGCGGCTCTGGCACGCGGGTTCCCACAAGATATGCAGCGACTTATCTTTACCGCTTTTGGCCATCCAGCAGAATGGAGTTTCCTCAAGGTCCCGAAGGGCCAACAGCCCCCATTTTTCACCGACTGGTCTGCTACATACCAGAGTTCCAGCGTGGAAAACATCAATGCTCCTGCCCCTGGTAATGATGCTATTCTCACGTATGATGCCCTCGGAGTTGTTCTCGATGCCGCTTCACTGGTCAAGGGAGCGCTGACGGGCCAGGCGATTCGAGATGCGCTGGCTTCGCTTGGGCAGGGGACTACTCCCGCGTATCAGGGCATCAGCGGGCGTATTCTCTTCGATAACCAGGGCAATCCAATTGATAAGGCGGTGGTCGTGCTACAGGTGAAAGGCGGAAGTAAGGGAAATCAGATCGTTCTCTTGAAGGTTGCGGGGACGTTTTTTGCGAAATAACGTCCTGTTTTGCTGAGAAATGCCTCACAGCCTGATTTTGAGCGTTCAAAGATTGACAAACGTCGAACCTCTTTGTATAGTAAAATTTAGCGAACAGTCAATCTTTCTCGCTTGAGTCAAAGGAGAATCCACATGGTTGATACCCGCATGGACGCGCCTGGCGAAGCCGTCGAGCAGGCGCCTCGATTACTCAGCTACACAAGTGGTACCAGTACAATTCCGCTCCTGGGGCTGACCATCGGCGACCAGTTCGATCTGACGGTCAGTCGTTACCCCGACAATCCGGCACTTATTTCACGTCACCAGCACATTCATTGGACGTATCGCGAGCTTCAGGCCCAGGTCGATCAGTGCGCGCGAGGCCTGCTGCACCTGGGTTTCCAGAAGGGCGAGCGAGTGGGCATCTGGGCGCCCAACTGCGCCGAGTGGGCCATCACGCAGTTCGCCACCAGCAAGCTCGGCATTATCCTGGTCAATATCAATCCGGCATACAGGCTGCACGAGTTGGAATACGTCCTCAATCAGTCGGGCTGCAGTGGGATTGTCATTGCCTCGGCTTTCAAGACATCAAATTATACCGAGATGCTTCAGACCCTGGCGCCAGAACTCGCGCAGTGCGAAGTTGGCCGGCTGCAAGCGGAGAAGCTCCCCAGCCTCAGAACGGTCATTCGTATTGGCGAGGATCGCATTCCCGGTATGCTGCCCTGGAAAGAACTGCTGGCCATGGGTGACAACGTCAGCCAGGAAACGCTCAAGCAGGTGCAGCAAGATCAGGAATTTGACGACCCGATCAACATCCAGTATACCAGCGGGACGACCGGCTTCCCCAAGGGGGCGACGCTCAGCCATCACAACATTCTCAACAATGGCTATTTTGTTGCTGAATTGCAAAATATCACGCCGCAGGATAAAATGTGCATCCCCGTGCCGCTGTATCACTGCTTCGGCATGGTCATGGGCAATCTGGGCTGTGTAACCCACGGTGCGGCGATGGTCTATCCTGCCGAGAGCTTTGACCCGCTGGCTACAATGGAGGCCGTGCAGGAGGAACGCTGCACTTCCCTCTACGGCGTGCCAACCATGTTCATTGCTGAGCTCAATCATCCTGAGTTCAAGCGCTTCGACTTCAGCAGCCTGCGCACCGGTGTGATGGCCGGTTCACCCTGCCCGGTCGAGGTGATGAAGCGCGTCAACACCGAGATGCACATGCCGGAGGTCGAGATTTGTTATGGCATGACCGAGACGAGTCCCGTATCCACGCAAACAAGGGTTGATTCGCCTTTCGACAAACGGGTCGGCACGGTCGGTCAGATTGGCCCTCACCTGGAGATCAAGATTGTTGATCCTCAGACAGGCAAGGTCGTGCCGATTGGCCAGCCGGGAGAACTCTGCACGCGCGGCTACAGTGTAATGCTGGGCTACTGGAACAATCCCGAGGCTACGGCCAACGCCATCGACGCTGCCCGCTGGATGCATACCGGCGACCTCGCGACAATGGACGAGGAAGGCTATATCAATATCGTTGGACGTATCAAGGACATGATTATTCGTGGCGGCGAGAACGTCTATCCACGCGAGGTCGAAGAGTTCCTCTATACCCATCCGAAGATTCGTGATGTGCAGGTCGTCGGAGTTCCCGACGTGAAATACGGCGAAGCGGTCATGGCCTTCGTGCAACTTCATCCAGGCGAATCGGCCACCGAAGAAGAGATTCGCGCCTTCTGCCAGGGCAAGATCGCTCACTACAAGATCCCGCGCTACGTCAAATTCGTCGATAGCTTCCCCATGACTGTGACAGGCAAGATTCAGAAATTCAAGATGCGCGAGAGTGCCATCGAAGAACTGGGCTTGCAAGATGCCGCGTCTATAAAGACAGCATAGTAATTTGTATGAGCAGCGAATAAACAGAGAACCTCTACCAGACCACCCGGTCTGATAGAGGTTCTCTTACTTATCCCCATATCCATACGGGAATGTCTACCAGGTAGATGCTTCTCACATAGCTAAAGGCTCACCCGGCGGGCGGTATTAAATAAGCCGCCCGTCATCACCTGTCTGACGGCCTGGCGAGAGGTCGTATTGCCTATGCCCGGGCTTATAATAGCGTCCGTCAACTGCTGTGGATCGATATGATCGAACAGGTCCCTGCCCTTTGGATTGAACAGATCTTTGGCCACACCGGGTGTAAATCTGGCCTGCTCTTTGCGTCCCCGGCCTAGAATAATGGTGCGCTCACAATAACCATGCAGGCCGGGATGAGTTCCACCAAATAATGCGATGATTTTAACCGTATTTCTGGGAGACAATTCCTGACTTGCCGGTTGCGCGATCTTCTTTGTGGCCGCCGCGAGATGCATAACGCTGGTATCCCCAGTGACGAAAATATCGCATTGATCTATCAGCGCCGCCAGCTCGAGCAATTTATGTTTTGGTTGCGCGGGCATCGCGAAGACACGACCCGGAAATGAGGGCGCAAGCGCATTTAATAAGCGTTCTGATGCCTGTTCGTCCGTATAACCTGGTAATATGCTCACGACAAGATTCTGGTCCATCTTGAGTGCAGCTGCGATACCATCGGCCAGCAGGTGGGTTGGTGGCCGGGTGATTACGGATGATGTGTCCGGCGCGACCAGTAGCAGCTTACTCTGCTCAGGCGGAACAGTAGCGCGTTCTTTCATATAGCCAGCCTCTTGTCTGGCCTGTTGTACATGTTCGGGGCAGATGTAGAGGGGGATGGTTTCACCGGCCGATGGTTCAGGCTCTTTCACCCCAAAAAACTTATTGATGCTCAGACGAATTATTTTTTGGATTGGCATATCGTCATACTTGCGCAGCGTTGAAATGAGTTGCACTACCTGCTTAAGGTTGAGAAACAGGACCGGGGTATGTAATCGGTAAAAAAAGACGGGCGCGAACATGAATGTCAGTACGGCGGCATAGTTCTGGCTGCGCAGGTACTCGACTAATTTTCTCGTCTCGGGGGGCAGGAAAAGGCCGCGTTTCCACGTGCCAGGCTCGTTAGTTGGGAATAGTTTTTTATCGACCTGTATAAGGTGGTGAATTCGAGGGTCTTCTTGCAGTATTTCGACCTGCGTCTGGTTACAAAGAACATCGATTTCGACGTTTCCGGCAGGATCATTGCGTCGAATCTGATCGACGGCGCTCAATCCGACAACAATAGCATCGCCGATGCCCCATGGCATCGTAACTAACAATCGGGTTCCATCAATTTCGTTGTGTAAGTGCTTCATATGAATGTATCCTATGGTTCTCCCTCTATTGAGTAATTTCGGGGAGCCCTCTTTATGAATGAATGCGAAGATCAGGCTCCTATGTTCACCCGAAACATGTGGGTTATTCGCCAGGCAGCATTGCTTAAACTGCGAGTGGCGGGGAGGAATCCATGTTCCTACTTTCAAGTACGTACCGAGAAAGGAAAAGAATACTCAGCTGCATGTTATTGCATTGACAGAAATGGATTGAAGCAGCTACCGCTATTATATCCGATTTTTATCTTCTTTGCCCATCACGTCTTCTACCGGCAGTCCCTCCAACTGCATAATTTTCAAAGCATTCGTCGTCGGACTGGGGCCTGGTCGCAGCAGGTAGTCGAACACCATGCGCCCATCGATGATATCTTCTTTGAAATGGTAGTTTTTCAGTTGGGGGAGTTTATCGGCCAGTTTAACCAGGTCCAGATCGTGCGTCGTAATGATGCCCAGGCAATTTCGTCCGGCAAGCGCCGAAATGTAGGCTTCGCTACCAAGGCGCCGCTCGCGATTGTTCGTGCCCTTAAAAATTTCATCGATGAGGAAGAACAGCGGCAATGGGTTGGACGCATCGACTGCCGAGAGCAATGCTTTAAGACGCCTGACCTCGGCATAAAAATAAGAATAGTTCTCGGTGACGGAATCGCTGATTTTGATGCAGGTAAACAGGCGAAAAAGCGACGTGGAGAAACTGCTCGCGTTGACCGGGCCACCGGCAAAAGCCAGGCATAAATTAATGCCCACCGTTCGCAAAAACGTACTCTTGCCAGACATATTCGAACCGGTGATGAGATCAATTTCGCCCAACCTGGAGATGCTAAAATCGTTTGTGACTTTCTTATCTTCTGGTATAAGCGGATGCCCCAGGGCAGTGGTCGAAAAAAGCTGGCATTGATGCGCATGTTCAGCCACAAGTATCTGAGGGAGAACATAATTGGGGTTCAGGTAGGCGAAATTTGCCAGCGAATTGAGCGCTTCAAGCTCGAACCAGACATCCAGCCAGACAGGCAAATGAGAAGCAACCTGTGATTTGTATTGATTAAAGCGGTGCGCGAAGTAAAAATCCCAGGGTACCAGCACGTTCAGCACAATCCAGAGCAGCATGTTTTTTTGTAGCGTCGCGGCGGTTGCGACACGCGCGATTTTTTTCAGCAGGACTGTTGGGCGCTGCTTCCCGCTGACAAAGAACGGTTTGCATAATGCTTGCAGGTTCGTGTGTTCGCCGTAGCGGTAGGTCTCCAGGTAGGCGAAAATGCCTCCAAGCTGGTCGAAGGAATCCCGCAAAAAATAGGCATCCTCGAACAGATCTCCGCGCTTATCTTTTGTGACGAAGAGGAAGATGATGGAGATCAGCAGCGTAATTATCCAATATCCCGCGATGAGGCCAAACATATTCAAAATAAAAAGCAGGATGGTGAGGATCGACAATCCTAGCGATACGAATAATAATGGGAGTAATGACTGGCTCGCAGTATGTGTGTCAAGCCAGTTCAGCAGTTTTTTCCCCTCCCACTGTTCGGTCACATTTTTAGAGGCAAGCATCGATTTCATTAGCAGTTTTTTGCGAAAGATGGTCATAGGAGCCAGTTCCTGGATCAATTGCTGCCTTTTACGAATCGTTTCTATGTCTGGGATAGGGTTGAGCAGCCAATCACGCAGTCTCTCGCCTCCTTCATAAGACGTAGCTGTGTTCACCAGCCGCAATAGCGAGTGCTTGCCGGTGATATCCAGATCGACCTCGAAAGGATGCTCAGGCGCCAGATCAGATAGAGGAGCGATTGGAATACTGCCCCATTCGAGTTTTATGCGGGCTATCTGGGCAAAATGTATCTGCAGCCAGATTTTGTGACGGGTAATACTCCTGTCAATCTGGCGCTGGTAAGTGGCGGCGATAGCAAATAGGACTACGGTGATGATGGCGCTAATGAGAGCAAGCCACCATCCGATCAGAAACCAGGCGAGCGCGCTGAACAGCACGCCTGCGAAGAAGATGCCTACCCGCACCCATGAGTAAAAATTGCTACGATGATCTAATCTATCCAGGGCTTTTTGCAAGCGCCTGGACGAATATTCGAGAGCGTTTAATCTTGCCTGTTTGTTATTCAACTCGTCTTCTTCCGTTGTGCCAGCGTCTCACGGTAAGCCGCCATAACCTCCTTATGTTCGGGTGAGCGCAGGCAATCCTCCTGGGCTGCGATGAATTTAGTCATGAGCGTTGTTTCATCGAAGTCGAATGCCTCGTTAATCTGCCGCTTGGTATGTTTCAAGGCGGTAAAGGGGATAGCCAGCAACTCCTGAGCCATTGCCAGCGCCTGCTCCTCAAGTTTGTCGGGCGTAACTACCTCGTCAATCAGGCCCAGCGCCAGTCCCTCTTCGGGAGTAAAGCGGTGCCCCAGCAGGCACAATCGTTTGGCAGGGCCCGCGCCGATCAGACGAGCAAGACGCATCGGGCCAAGCGCAGCAACTACACCCTCTCGCACAGCGGGAATGCTGAGTACCGCATTGGTGGCCGAGATGCGCAGGTCGCATGCCAGCGCAACCTGCAAGCCTCCACCGAGGCAGTAACCATGAATGGCGCATATGGTGATGGCGTCGAGCCGTGCCAGCGCGGTCACGCCGTGTTCCCACGTAGCGAACCACTCAGGAGTAAGATTGCCCCTGGCCAGTTCTTTCGTGTCAAGGCCGCTGCAAAACGCGCGCCCTTCTCCGCTGACAATGACCACCCGCGTTTCAGCGCTTTTGGCGAGATAGTCGGTCGCCGTCACCAGGTCCTGTACCCAGGCCCAGTTAGCCGCGTTAAGGGCCGCGGGACGATTGATGCGCAGCCGGGCCAGATGTCCATCTATCTCGCAACGCCATGTTTCAAGTTCTAACGTTTCCATTGCTGGCTCTACTCCTTGCGCGATTAAAGCTTGCGTTGGTCGACTACACGCCGCAGCTTTCCGCCCTCGCTCCTGGGTATTGTATTTGGCGGTTCCAGTATGACCCTCATATTCAGGCCCAGCGTGCCGCGGATTTGCTGTTGTATCCTGTGGCGCAGGCTTTGAATGCGGGCATCGATTTCCATTACATCGTCAGCCAGGGCTTCCTGGGCGACTTCGCGAAATACGCTTTCGGCCACCTCCACTTTGACTTCGACCTCATCCAGGGTGCCCTCCCGTTTTACAATCAGCTGGTAGTGAGGCACGACTTCAGGGATGCCTTTGAGCACCTCTTCGACCTGGGTGGGATAGAGGTTGACGCCGCGGATGATGAGCATATCGTCGGTACGACCGCGGATCGGCCCCATGCGGACGTGCGTTCTCCCACATTCGCAGGGCTCGTGTGTCAGGTAAGTGATATCGCTCGTCCAGTAGCGCAGCAGGGGCATGGCTTCACGTGTCAGGTGAGTGAGGATGAGTACGCCTTCTTTGCCATCTGGAAGCGGTTCGCCTGTATCGGGGTCTACGACCTCTGGATAGAAATGGTCTTCCCAGATATGGCTGCCGGCGCGAGCCTCGATACATTCCTGCGATACTCCTGGCCCTAGAATCTCGCTAAGGCCATAGAGATTTGTCGAGCGAATACCAAGGCTGGCATCGATATCGGCACGGATGGTTTCCGTCCATGGCTCCGCGCCGAGCAGTCCATACTTGAGGCTGATTTCATCCGGGGCAACACCAAGTTGCTTGAATGCTTCACCCAATGTTTGCGCGTATGAGGGGGTGCAACAAATAATTTCCGGCTTGAAATCGAGGATCAATGTCACCTGGCGTTGGGTCATGCCACCTGAGACGGGAACTACAGCCAATCCCAGTTTTTCTCCACCATAATGGGTGCCAAGCCCGCCGGTAAAGAGTCCGTAGCCATAGGCGTTGTGCAGCAACATGCCGGGGCTCGCCCCGGCGGCGACAAATGAGCGTGCCATCACTTCGGAGAACACCTCGATATCATTCCTGGTATAGCACACCACGGTTGCTTTCCCGGTGGTGCCGCTGCTGGCATGAATCCGTATGATCTGCTCGCGCGGCACTGCCAGGAGACCGAAGGGATAGTGATCTTTCAAATCCTGCTTGCGCGTAAAAGGCAGCCTGGGCAAGTCATCGACCGAGCGAATATCGCCCGGCTGGATGCCGGAATTGTTGAACATTTCCCGGTAGAAAGGCATGCGTTCATTGACATAACGAATCATCTGGCGCAGCCGCTCGTCCTGCAACTGCCGGAGCTTCTCGCGAGGCCAGGTTTCAACCTGATTGTACACCATCTCTGGCACCCTCCCTCATGCAGTGAAGCCACAAACGAACGATAGGGTCAGGAGTGGCCTGTTTTGTTCATTGTAACTATGAGATGGGATAGGCGTCAAGTATATGGTCAGCCTTTTTTATCCTCGTCCTCCTCAGCTTCCTCTCCATGTTTCACGATATCACCCTCTTTAAAGAGAATATCCTGCAAGGCCACTCTCCACTTCGGCTTTTGCCGGAGCAAAAACTCCAGATCCATACCGAAATGCTTAAATTCCTCCTGCTGGGAGTTCTCCATAATGGCTCGCGCCTGGGCATCTTTTTCCAGGGAAATACGCTGCTCATACCAGTTGATTGCTTCGGCCTCTTCAGTGAGTGAGACGATCATGCGCGCAAAGGTGCGGACTTCTTGCGAGAGTTCATTGGCTGGTTCGTGGTACTGTTCAAATCCCATGTTGTGTCATCCTTTCCAAAAATACATAAATATGCGGGCTAACTACTTCTAGCACGCACCAGGCCGGTTAGACAAAGACAGTAGGGGCGGCGCAAGTGCCGCCCCTACTTTTTATCGTGCCGTTCGTCGTCCGTAGGCCCAGACTGCGAGCGGAGTGAAGACAATGAGAATGCCAACACACCATGCCAGCGCCTGCCAGATGGTCGAGGCATCGGGGTTGTTGAGGAGCAGGCCGCGCACGGCATTGACGATCAGCGAAACCGGCTGGTGTTCGGCGAAGGCACGCAGCCAATTCGGCATACTCGAGGTCGGAACGAAAGCGCTGCTGGCGAAGGTGAGCGGGAAAAGCCAGATGAAACCGGCGGATTGCGCCGCCTCCACACTGCTCACCAGCAGGGCGATCAACGCCGAAATCCACGAGAAGGCAAAGCTGGTGAGTATGAGGATTCCGGCTGCCGCGAACCAGGAAAGAACGCTGCCCTGCGGCCGAAAGCCAACCAGCAGGCCCACCGTCCACATCACGATGACGATGAACGTGTTGCGCACCATATCTGAGATGGTGCGGCCCGTGAGGACAGCGGATTTCGCCATTGGTAGAGAACGGAATCTATCGACCAGTCCTTTCTGCAGGTCATTCGCCAGACCAATGCCGGTCGTCGTTGAGCCGAATATGACCGTCTGGGTGAAGATGCCGGCCATCAGGTAGTTGACATATGTGGTGCCTGTGACCGCGATGGCGCCCCCAAACACGTAGCGGAAAAGCAGCACGAACATGATCGGCTGGATCGTGGCGAAGACCAGTTCTTCCGGGATGCGTGGAATCTGGACCAGGTGGCGCTTAGCGAGAACGAATGCGTCGGAAAGTGTCCAGTAAATCCTGGGACGCGCCTGTGGTTTCAGTGATTGCGTGATACGGAGACCGGTGAGGCTCATCGTGTACTCCTTTCCAGCGGCTGGATATCAGCTGTTGCTACAGGTACATCCTCGCCAGAAGCAGTGCTTCCGGTCAGTGCGAGGAAGACATCATCAAGGGTAGGTTTGCGCAGTGATAAGTCATCTAACCGGATCTCTGCGATATCCAGGTCGCGCACGATCCCGGCGATAAGCTGCGTTCCCTGCTTAACCGGTACAACGATACTGCGGCTGTCCGCGTCAATCTGAAGCTCGCTGGAACTATAGGGTCTCACTGCTCGTATGGCGGCATTCAGGTCGCCACCAGGGGCTACTCTCAATTCGAGACGTTCGCCACCGACCTGGTTTTTCAGTTCATCGGCTGTGCCTTTTGCTATCACGCGTCCATGATCGACGACGGCTATCTGATCGGCGAGCTGGTCGGCCTCTTCCAGGTATTGCGTGGTAAGCAACACGGTTGTGCCATCCTCGACGAGAGAACTGATAATATCCCACATCGCGAGTCGTCCGCGCGGATCAAGACCGGTCGTCGGTTCATCCAGGAAGAGTACCGGCGGCATCATAATGAGGCTGGCTGCCAGGTCGAGACGGCGGCGCATGCCTCCAGAATAGGTTTTAACGATACGCCCTGCGGCGTCAACCAGGTCGAAGCGTTCGATCAGTTCGTTTGCGCGCCGCTTTGCCATTGCGCCCGACAGGTGATAGAGCCGCCCGAACATCTTCAGGTTTTCAAATCCCGTCAGGTATTCATCGACGGCGGCATACTGCCCTGCCAGCCCAATACGTGCCCGCAGCGCTTCAGCCTGTTTGACCACATCCAGCCCTGCCACTATCGCTCGTCCAGAGTCCGGGCGCAATAATGTTGTCAGGATACGGACGGCGGTGGTTTTGCCTGCGCCGTTGGGACCAAGTACGCCAAGTACGGTCCCCTCCTCGGCGGCAAGGTCAAGTCCCACCAGCGCCTGTGTCTTGCCATAACTTTTTTTGAGATTCTCGGCCAGGATGGCCGGGGTATTTGGCATCGTTTACTTCCTCTTCATATAGCCGCCTAAGAATTCAATCGGATTGCCTCAGAGCCAGGGGCAATCCGATGAAAAAAGGCGGCAGCCTATAAATTTGTTGTGCAGCATTCTTTCCTTGTGAGTATAAGAGAACTACTGATCTATTCTATTCAAAATGGGCAAAAATGGAAATGAACCATTTCTGCCAGCAGGCCACAAAATTCCACCCAAAGGAAGGAACGTGGAGGGTTACAAGCCATTGCTAAACGTAAGGGTCGAAAAAGTATATCGACAAACCTTAAAGTAAAGACGCTCAAACCTACCAACATAGGTACGTTCAAAGGCACAGTTTGTTGCAAGAAGTCAGCAGATCTGCCTGTTATGTATAGCCATTAATGGTCAAGAAGCTGCGTGATTGTCTGTGAAACGACCTTTAAAACATCGGCTTGATGGCTGTGGATGAAAAAATGATCCCCGGGGAAGAGATAATAGCGAAATGGGCCGGTCGTTTGATTGTGCCATGCCATCAACTCATCTGTCGTAACAGAATAATCTTCAATTCCTCCAAAAATGCTGATAGGACAGGCTAATGGCTCCTCGTCAGTATAGCGATATGTCTCAGCGGCTTCAAAATCTGCCCTTAACGTTGGCATCATCAACTGCACAAGCTCTTTGTTTTCCAGAAACTCTTTCGGCAGGCCATTCAGATTGCTGACCGCTTTCAAGAAGACAGGCTCGCTCAGGTGGTAGCAGTGGGTATTCAAATCGGGCAGGTGAGGCGCCCGACGTGCTGAAACAAAAAGATGCTCAGGCAAGGGAGCATGCAGCCTGCGAAGTCGACGCACAAGCTCAAAACTGAGGTGCGCTCCCATACAATGGCCGAAGAAGGCAAAAGGAATATCCAGATGTTCTTGAAACGCCGGGAGCATTGCATCTACAAGCGCGGGAATCCGCGAGATTGGAGGCTCCATCAATCGATTCTGGCGACCGGGAAGCTGTACCGGCCAGACCTCTACGCCGTCGGGAACGTGATTTGACCATTGAAAGTAAGCGGAGGCCGCTCCTCCGGCATAGGGAAAACAAAACAGGCGCAGGCGCGGCTGCGCATATATCTTCGGTTGTAAAAACCAGCTATTGGACGCCGCTATTACTCTCATACATAATGCCCCCAATCTCACCTTCATTTGGTCTAATCTATTAGATGTCGTTGCCTATCACTGATCATCTTCGTTATCTTCTCACACCTGCTTCCCAATAGCAATAGCGCAAGCTAACTTTCAGCCGATGTTACCACTTCCATCCGGGGTATTATCGAAGCGAGGTAGCTGGTAAGCGCGGCTATATTTGGGTGATCGAAGACCATGTTCGCCGGAACGGCTCTATCCAGCATCGAATGCAAGCGGTTGCGCAACTCCACTGCCATTAGGGAGTCCATACCTACTTCGAACAGGTTCTGTTCTGGCTCAAGATTGAAGGAAGAATCCAGCCCCAGTACCTGCCTGACCTGTAAGTAAACATGTTGCTGCAACAAGTTCAACCGGTCGCTTGCCGGCGCCGTCTCCAACTTTCGCATCAAGTCTTCATGCGGGGCCTGCCCAGGGTTACCAGGATTTTGCGCACGCGCTTGCACTTTATCTAATAACACCTTGAGGAAAGGTGGCCTCTCGTTATCAGCGAAGTGCTTCCCAAATCGTGTCCAATCGATTGGCAGTACCCCTATCTGTACAGGGCGCGCTTGCAGCAGTTGCTCCAATACCACCATCCCCTGCTCAAGGCTAATTGGTTGCATGCCATCTCTGGCCAATCTTCGTTCTATCGCTGTCGATGAGAGGGCCATACCTGCATCGGCCCAGGCGCCCCAGTTAATACTCGTTGCCGCCAATCCCTGCGCACTGCGATAATGGGCCAGCGCATCCATAAATGCATTGGCAGCCGCGTAGTTTCCCTGTCCTGCCGATCCCATCAGCGAAGCGCCTGACGAAAACAGGACAAAGAAGTCGAGTGACATATCGAGTGTGTGCGTGTGCAGGTTCCAGCTCCCGTGCATCTTGGGCGCCATGACCTTACTGAAACGCTTCCAATGCTGTTGCAAAAGAACGCCATCATCGAGTACACCGGCTGCATGAATGATTCCGCGTAGCGGCGGCATAGTCTTCCGTATGGTTTCCATCATCTGAGCCACCGCCTCTTCCTTAGACACATCGGCTCGTATCACCAGCACTTTTGCGCCTGCTCGCTCAAGCTCGTCAAGAACCGGTTGCGTACCAGCCGAAGCACCACTCCTGCCAGTCAGTACCAGGTATTTTACTCCGCCCTGCTCAACCATCCAGCGGGCCGCGGCAAGCCCCAGGCCACCAAGGCCACCGGTAATCAGATAGGTGCTATCCGTTCGTAAACTGGCCCCGGTTTTTCGTCGTTGATTGCCTGAAATGGCCTGCCTGCTCCTGACCAGGCGGGCTACAAAGCGTTCTTGCGCGCGGAAAGCGACCTGATCTTCGTCGTCGGGATGCTGAATCTCCTGGAGTAATTCCTCTATTTCCCAGGCAGCATCGCCAACAGAATCAAGGTCTATACGCTTGCAATGAAAATCTGGTTGTTCCATAGCAATCACACGCGACAAACCCCACACGGGTGCCTGCGTGATCGCAAGATGGTTCTCCCTCCCTGTTACCGGTTGGCTGCCTTGCGTAATGATATATAGTTGTGGGGAATACGGCCATTTCTTCTGCGCAACCGCCTGGATCAGGTACAGGATACTACCGCAGGCCAACTGCTCGTCTGTCTCCAAGCTGTCCGTTGTTACCTGTTCTATTTCGCTCGTGTCCAGGCTCCACAGGTGAAGAATTCCCCGGCAGGTATGCTCACCCGCGAAATGTTGCTCAAGGATCTGCTGAAAATCGGCAGGATTTGAAGGGTCAACGTAATAGTGTCCAGGCTCTTCTTTTTCATTGCTCTGGCCTGCAAAAACCAGCACGCACTGTTCTCCCTGCGCTTGCAGCCTTTCGGCCAGTTTGCCGGCCTTTCCGCTCCTATCGGCGAAGATTAACCAGCTTCCATGCTTCACGGAAGATTGTGAGGCGAGATTGCTTGCCGGGACCGCTCGTGCCTGCTGCTCCCAGCGCAATTCATAGTACCAGTCGCGTGCCTGTTGCTGTACCTTGGGAATAAGTGCCTCACGGGAAGCCCGTCGCAGGTGGAGACCCTGGATGCTGGCTATTGCCTGCCCGTTTTCATCCGCGATCCGCATATCCACTACCAGCATGGAGCTTTTCTGGTTGCTAGCATCCCGCACGTTTACATGGCACCATACACGCGTTCCTGGTCGCTCATAAAAGTGAATGCTATCGATGCTTAAAGGTAGGTAGACGGGCTTTTCGCTTTCATCGCCTGTCTTTAAAAGGCTTGCCTCGACTGCCTGGAAACAGGCATCTAGCAGGGCGGGATGGATGTAATATTGCTCGATTTCTCGCTCCAACTGCATGGGTAGCACAATAGAAGCCAGAGCTTCTCCATCGCGTCGCCAGATTTGTTGCACGCCCTGGAAACTCGGTCCGTATTGGAGACCAACCTCGCGCATATGCTGGTAGTGCTGCTCGCTCTCCAGGATTTGAGAACAGCGTGCCTGGATACCAGCAACCGGGAGTGCTTCTGTTGATAGCTTATCCTGGCTGTTTCCCACGCGTACCTGACCACTTGCATGCAATGTCCACCTGTCCTCCTCCTCGTTCTCTGGACAACTAAAAATCTGTACCTCTGCGCTGGCATCATCCTTCGATGGCTTCAGAATCAACTGTATCTGGCGGCTACTGCCACCGGGGAGAGCCAGGGCTTGGTGGATGAACAGGTCATCAAGCTGGATAGACGCTTCCTTCAATGTTTCTCTTGCACCTGCCATGATCATCTCTACATATGCCGAGGCAGGAATTACCACTGTGTCATAGACCTGGTGATCATTGGACCAGAAGATTGTCCTGGCAGGCAGCGAGTTCTCGAACACTGTCTCTCTCATCGCGGAACGTAGCCTGTGTCCGAGCAAGGGATGGCGTGTTAAAATGCTGGAAGAACTGTTATAGCGGCGAAGTCCTGGTTTCTTATCAGTAAACCAGTAGCGCTTGCGCTGCCATTGGTAGGTCGGCAATGTCACGACTGTATAAGGTCCGCTTGCTGCCGGATAGAGCTGGCTCCAATTGATCGTGTATCCATGAGTATAGAGGGCTCCCAGGGATGTCAACAGCACCGGGCGCTCAGGCAGGCCTTGTCTCAGTGAAGGCAATACCAATCCTTGCTTTTCGTGGTGTTCCAGGCACTGTTTCGTTGGTCGAGCCAGAGCTGGTTGTGGGCTGATTTCCAGAAACGTATGATATCCCATCTCAACCAGTTCCTCAATCGCCGGACCAAAACGCACCTCCTGGCACATGTTCTGACCCCAGTACCCGGCATCATACTCCTCTCCCGAACATTGCTTCCCCGTCACCGTCGAAACAATTGGAATAGAGGACTTACCCGGCTGCAATCCCTGTAGTTCCCGCACTAACGGTTCGCGAAACCGTTCCATTTGTGAGCTATGGAAGGCATACTCTACCCGCAATCTACGGAAGAAAATGCCCTCTTGCTCTACCAGACTCAGGGCTTCTTCAAGGGCCTCTGCCTCTCCTGAGAGGGTAATGCTCATTGGGCTGTTCACCGCGCCTATTGAGAGGTGACCGTCGTAACCAGCCAGCAATGATCTCGCCTCCGCCTCAGAGAACTCTATCGCGGCCATCCTCCCTGATCCATGTGCCTGCTGCATCAGGCGTCCTCGATGAGCAACGACCCGTATGGCATCCTGTAAATTGAGGACGCCCGCTACGTGGGCGGCAGCTATTTCTCCCACGCTGTGCCCGACTACCGCTCCAGGTTCGATGCCCCACGAGCGCCATAATGCTGCCAGTGCTACCTGTATCGCGAATACGGCGGGCTGGGCGATCACGGTCTCATTCAGTCGCGAGTGCTGCTCATCAGCCTGCAATTCCTCAATCAGCGACCACTGCACATGCTCACTTAGCAAGGCATCACATGCTTCAATTACCGCCCGGAAGACTGGCTCCTGCTCGAACAATTGCTGGCCCATGCCTGCCCATTGCGTCCCCTGGCCGGCGAACATAAAGACCGGACCCGGTCTCGCCTCGCCTGCTGCTTCGTTCGCCATTCTCGCCCCTTGCTCTTCGCCGGTGAAGGTTGCCAATTGAGAGGCAAGTTCTTCGTGGCTTTGACCTACCAGCGCAAGGCGATAAGGATAGTGCGTGCGTCGCATGCTGGCGGTATAGCATATATTGCGCAAAGATGCCCCTGCGAGCGTTCCGCCAGGAATTGCTAACTCGCGCTGATACACGCGTGCAAGCTGTCTTAATGCCTCTGGATCGCGAGCCGATATGGGCAGCAGGAAAGAAACATGCTCCTGTGTAGAATGTAATGTACCGTTGTCTGAAGCCTCTTCCAGCACTATATGGGCATTGGTTCCACTCAACCCTGCTCCGCCGACACCGGCGTATTTGCGTTCAATGCCTTCGGGCCATGCTCGTAAGCTGGTGGGGATGACAAGAGGTGTGTCCTTCAGCGAGATGTGTGGATTGAGCGTTTTCAGGTGGAGCACCGGCGGAATCAGGCCATGCTGCATGCTGAGAACGGTCTTGATCAATCCGGCCATGCCTGCGCAAGACTCGAGATGACCAATATTTGTCTTTACCGATCCCAGCATACATTCCGCGCCGCTCGGTCGTGGCTGTCCCAGGACTGCCTTTAAAGCTTCAACTTCAATCGGGTCCCCAAGTACCGTGCCGGTCCCATGTGCCTCGATATACGAGATTTGTTCGGGGGCCAATCCAGCATTGCGTAAGGCCTGTCGAATAACGGCCTGCTGGGCCAACCCATTTGGCGCGGTCAGGCCATTGGAACGACCATCCTGGTTGACCGCCGAACCGCGAATCAATGCAAGAACAGGATCACCATCGGCCAGCGCCTGCGAGAGCCGTTTCAGTATGACAACTGCGCATCCCTCTCCACGCACAAACCCATCCGCGCTGGCATCGAACGTTTTACAGTGTCCTTCTGGCGAGAGCGCCCGCATTTTCGAGGTGACGATGGTGGAAAGTGGATAAAAGATCAGATTTGTGGCTCCGGCAAATGCCAGATTACATTCGTTGTTACGCAAACTTTGACATGCCAGGTGTATCGCGACCAGCGATGATGAGCAAACTGTATCAATTACCATGCTCGGTCCCTGCAAACCGAGCAGGTATGAAAGTCTGCCGGCGGCGAAACTTGGCCCGTTGCCTATGCCTGTGTAGGGATTGGCGCTGGCCGCATTATCATAGACCATCTGCTCTAGCTGCATATCAAAGTAGTCGCGATTAAAAAGCCCGATGAAGACTCCCGACTGGCTCCCATGAAGCTGTTCGGGTGGTATGCCCGCTCGTTCGAGGGCCTCCCAGGTTACTTCCAACAGGAGCCTTTGCTGCGGGTCGAGGTAATTCGCCTCACGGGGCGAAATGCCAAAAAACATCGGATCGAACTGGTCTATCGCGTCGAGAAAACCACCCCAGCGTGATACTGTCTTCCCAGGCGCGTCTATATCCGGGTCGTAAAATTCGTTGATATCATAGCGGTCAGGCGGCACTTCCGTAATGGCGTCCCGTCCCTCAACCAGCAACTTCCAGAACGCTTCTGGACTGTTTGCTCCCCCCGGAAAGCGGCAGCTCATACCGATAATCGCGATTGGCTCCGTTCTCTCCCTCTTCAGAGCCTCTAATTCAAGCTGAAGCCGCCGGATTGTGAGTAAAGCGCGTCGCTCGGGAGATAGATTATTAGAATGTTGTTGAGAATCATTCATGGGTTCGATCCTGCACTTTCTACATCTGGCTCCTATACCTCCACTGTTGCCAGCTCTGGGTATATTGGGCATCCGGTTGCTCGTTCGAAAGGAGCAAAGGTATTCCACTCCGGGACTGAGAGCAAGAAGGCTGTCAAGGGATTCTCTTCGCTCCAGAAGTCGCCACACAGCAGGCGAGCGAGCCATTTTCTGGAAAATTTAACTCCATATTTGGAGCGGTTGAAAGGAATGCCTGCTCTTGGCGGCACAGGCTCTTCCGATAACTGTGCCTGATTCGAGGTCATACGGGCAATTTGCTCCTCAAAATTGAAATTGGATTCATAGAAGGAGTACATGACACGAAAGTAACAATCATAGCCAGTCTTATAGAAGTTTTCGTATTGTTTCGCGGCCTGTTCAGCTGAGATCTCTCCGGATAGGATCAGCGCGATCGTCTGGCCTGCCCTGCGCCCGGTCGTCATCGCCAGGAATACGCCGCCCGAGAAGATGGGATCAACATAGCACCCGGCGTCTCCGACCAGGAAGTAACCTGGCCCTGCCGCTGTTTCGACGTAATAGCAGTAGTCCGATTCCGTTCTGATGTTCCCCAGCGGTGTAGTCCCTGCCAGGCGTTGTTGAATGCGTGGAATGCGATGGATGTGCCGCTCGAAAACCTCTTCTGGAGAAGAACCCTTGAGAAATTCGGCGCGTGTTACTGTACCTATGCTGATAACATCATCTTTGACCGGAATGGCCCAGACCCATCCCTGACTATGGTTGCCAACCTGAATATCGCCGGGGTAGCCGGGGTTATTTTTCTCATTGAAATCACCAAAGTGCCGGAAAATTCCAATCATCTTCTGGCGTGTAATCGGTTTGCGCAATTTGAAGAAATTGGCAATCGTTCCAGTCCTGCCACTTGCGTCGACTACATACGCGGCCTCTTCTCTGTATATCTGCCCCTGGTATTCATACTCCACTCCAACGATTCGTTCTCCTTCAAGCAAAGGACGAATCACCTGCGCGTGCTCAAGGACATCTACTCCGGCCTCTTTCGCGCTCTCTAACAGAACATTGTCGAAATGAGCGCGTTCGACTTGAAAGGCATAGTGAATGTACTCTGGACCCTGATCGGTGAAGTCGATGCGCCGGAAATCGCCATCCCCTCCACAAAATTCCGCTCCCCACTTAGGAACATACTGTTGCTGCTTTATTTTCTCCAGCAGGCCCATTTGCTCCAGCAAGCGGGTCATATAAGGCAGCAATGACTCGCCGATATGAAAACGTGGGAAAACTGTGCGTTCCAACAAAAGAACAGAGAACTTCTTCTGAGCAAGAGTGATGGCAGTAGTTGCTCCTGCCGGGCCACCACCAATAATAATGACATCGTAGCATCCAGCGTTTCGAGTAGCAGTGTGTTTACTGGCCACAGTCGATATCCTTTCGTCGGTATAAATTTTAGCAGTATGTTTACAGACAACATGATGACGAAACAAGCAATGTGCGAGTTCTCATCTTCGCTGTTCTAAGTGTACCTGGGAATGCGTTTTTGTTTATCGTGTAAATAACGTATTGGACTACGTATTTTTCCGAATGAAAATCTGGCAGTGCAGGCTATCCGAGTAGAGAGTATCTTGAAGGAGCATCCTGTTATAGTTGAGCTAACGCGCCGCAGCCATTGAAACCCAGAAATGTATCCAACCGTGTCCTCTTCAGGAGAAATAGCAGAAAGGAAAAACGTGATGTGGCCGTTTGACGCGAATAATCAACAGATGTACCAGCAGTATGCCAATGCCTGGGAGCAGGGGACATACAACCAGTTACCCAACCAGGAAGTGCAGCAGAACTACCAACGGTTCGTACAGAATGCCCCGCCGCAACTTGTACAACAGGTTCATGAACAGTACTTCCAACAGGCACCCGCGGAACAGCGAGGTGGTTTGCTACAGGGAGTCCTTTCAGGACTGATGCAGCGTGGGGTGAATCCCCAGCAGGCTGGCATCCAGAACACCAATCCCTATAATATGTCGCCACAAGAAGCCGGGCGCCTGATGGGGTATGCACAGCCATATATGCCTGGCATGCTTCAACAAGTGATGGCAAATCCGGCGGCGCAATCGGCGGTCGCAGGTCTTGTCTCCTATGCTGCCAAACAGATGCTTGGCAATCGCGGGAACACAACCGGCGGTGGATGGAACTTATAAAGAAGAGCAGTTGCGTTACTACTGCTCTGTTAGTTTCGTGCCATGATATCCTTGCCAGACTACCAGGGTAGTTCTGGCTATTTTTCCACCTCACGCCGGGCTTCACTTTCCGGTGTTTCTCGCGTAAGTAATTGCCGGATTTCAACATCAGACATTTGCTCGATCTGAGAGGCATATGAAGATAAATCGCTATTCCTCACATTGCCTCCCCGGTCATCTTTCCAGTCCTCGCGCGTGAGTGCATCAATCTGTTGCTGCACCTCAGCTTCTGAAAGTCGTTCAATTTCGGCCAATGCCCGCGATGCCGCATCATCCTTTGTACCTGAAGCCTGCTCACCTGTCCCATCAACAGGCCCCGAGGGTTGAAGGTTGATTGAACGCCGCAGCATGGCAACTAAATGGGAAGCGAGGTCGCGGGCAGTAGGATAGCTCCATAGAATTGTTACGGGAAGTGTCAGTTCCAGGCTCCCCTCCAACCAGTTGCGCAATTCCACTGCCATGAGCGAACCCAGACCGAACTCACCCAGCGGTCGCTGTGCATCTATCTCCGCGATATCGACCTTTAACATACTGGCCAGTTGTTCGCGAATCCGAACTTCTAAAAACTTCTCTGCTGATCCTTCACCGTCTTCTAGAATGCTGGCGCGTATCCTGTTATCTCCTGCTGAGGAAGAACCAGGTCTGCCTGGCAGGCCCGATCCTTCGATCAAATCTTTGCGCAGTATCTTTCCAAGTGAGCTTTTAGGCAGCGCTTCCCGGAACTCAACAACGCGCGGTATCTTGTAATCGCTCAATCTCTCCTTACAATGCAGCAAAATCTCCAGTTCCATAGATGCCAGATTTTTCGCTGCCCCCTCAGTATTGTTGAGAACGATTACCGCCTTTATCGCCTGCCCTCCATAGGGTCCGGCTATGCCAACTACCGCTGCCTCTTTTATGGCCGGATGAGTCTGAAGCACCTGCTCTATCTCCAGCGGATCGACCTTTTCTCCGCCGCTCTCAATAAAGATCTTCTTACGTCCGGTAATGTAGAGCCGTCCCTGCTCGTCCTTTTTGCCCAGGTCGCCGGTAAAATAAAAGCCATCTCTAAACACTTCGCGATTCAGTTCAGGCATGTTGAGATAGCCGCCGGCCATAGCTTCGCTCTTTACCGCGATCTCCCCAATGCTCCCCGCGGGCAGTTCTTCCAGCGTTCCATTTGTTATCCGCACTTCTATATTCCCGCTGGGTCTACCTACCGAATCGAAGCGTACTGCCTCATCAGGCTCCATATTCAGGGCCACCGATCCCGTTTCCGTGCTGCCGTAAATCGACCGCAGCGGAATACCGAATCGTTGTTTAAAGCGTGTAAAGACCTCTTCGGGCAAAAAATTTCCACCGCTCAGGCAGAGCCGTAAAGTAGAGACATCGACCTGTACATCTTCTGGGGTTTCCGCGAGCGCACCGGAGATATAGGGCGTCGCCGGTAGTATCGTGACCTTTTCGCGTTTGATAAGCTCAAACACTCGTTGCGTGCGAAAGAGAAAAGGAACTTCAACCGTCACACTATCCCGGGTGACAGGCTCTAACATTACCAGTGTTGCTCCGGTCGCTACCGGTGCCAACATGCATTTGCCGAGGCCATGGGCATGAAATAGCGGCACAACGCAAAGCACAGTATCCAGGGATGTCATATGTGTCGCATCAATATATGCTTCGGTTTCATATGCCAGGTTTCTCTGCGTCCTACACACTTTTTTGGCCCGTCCGGTAGAACCAGACGAGTACTGGTAAATTACCGGCCCATCAAAAGGTGCATAGATAGCATCGAGGTTCATTGTGGAAGTGTCTTGAGGCAAAGTGATGGTCTCATTAGACTCACCGGCGATAATCAGCGCAATGTCTTTTTCTATTGCGCTGATGCTCTGCCTGCATAATTCTGAACGCTCAGTATTCGTTATGATACCCTTGACTTCGTTGTCCGTGAGATAGTATTTTAACTCTTCGACTTTCGAGGAGGGGTTTAGAGGAAGTGCGATCACTCTCAGGCCTGCCAGCGCATAAAAGCTCACCACAAATTCGATGGAATTGGGCAGTACAAGCGCGATACAGTCTCCCTCACCCACATTCATTGCGCGCAAACGGTCCATGAAACGCGCTACTCGCCCAAGAAGCTCCGCATAGGTAATGCCTGAGCTTCCCAATACAAGCCCGGTTTTGTCTGGATAGGCCCTGGCAGTTTTTGTAAGCGAGTGAAATAGCATCATAGATTCTCCTCTTTTATGTAGCTCCCCAGGAGGAAAACAACATCTTCCCCATTATAAGATTTCTACGTAGCCTTCTGTTCCATTCACGCGAATTCGTTGCCCATCTTTTATCAGTTTAGTAGCATGTTCTACTCCGACAACTGCCGGTAAGCCATATTCACGTGCGATCACTGCTCCATGGGTCATCAGTCCACCAACTTCAGTAACCAGGCCTTTGATGGAGACAAACAATGGCGTCCAGCTAGGGTCAGTAAAGGGGGTGACTAATATGTCTCCCTCTTCCAGGTCAGCATCTTCCATGTGCAAGATGACCCGTGCTCGTCCCTCTATCACTCCTGAAGAAACAGGTAGACCGGCAAGAGCGTCTGCTGGGAGATGTTCTCGTTTGTACTTTCCTGTAATGATTTCACCATCAGACGTGATTACCCGTGGGGGAGTGAGTTTTTCATACAATTTGTACTCCTCTTTTTTTCGTTTGCTGATGATCTGGTAATCCAGTTTCTTGGTCGATACGGCTTCGCGAAGTTCTTCAAACGTGAGATAGTAGCTATCTTCTTTTTCATGAAGAACATTGGCCTGTACGAGTCGTTCAGCTTCTTTCAGCAAAGCTTGCTTGTAAACGAAGTAGCGATGGACCATGGCGTATTTTGGATATTCACGATAACCGATGAAATTTCTGATCAAACCGATCATTCGTTTTGTTTCTCTGGCCTTCTCTTCACCATCCGGTAGGCCTTTCAACCGATCTAAAAGCTCCTGTTCTTTTTCCAGAGCTTCCTGTCGCCCTTGCTCAAATCTCCGCTTGCCGGCGCCAGGTTCAAAGTTTTTGATGTTATTGAGGAGGATGGGAACAAGGATACCTGGTTTTTCGCTCCAACGAGGCCTCGTAATATCTATCTCACCTGCGCATCGCATTCCGTATTTGTTGAGAAAGTCATAGAGAGCGTCTCTGGCTTCTTTTCCGCCTTTGAACTTCACCAGCTCATCCAAAAAGCTATCACTATCTTTCACTTGTCGTAAATGTTCAATCACTTCTGGATAAGGGCGAATCACATCTGCGACATCCAATAGCTCCAGACCCATTTCTGAAGTGATATTGTTCGGTACAGATTGAGAAAGCGTGTCTGCTACGTTTTTTTCACCTAGCCACTCCTTCATTTTTTTGTTGATCCATGATGAAGCATTCATCGCCGTCATAAACACACCGAAACTTTGTGGATTCGCCAGGTTCTTCTTTAATTGCTGGATATCTTCCAGGATAAAATCCATTAGATCCAGGCCCGATTTCGTTTGGATATTTTGTTTTAACTCTTCTATCTGTGCTTGACTGCTCTTCATTAAATCAGTAACAATTGCCGGATCGTATTCGTTGAGTGTTTGAAAATCCCTGGACGACCTACCTTGATTGCTTTTACCAGGACCCGGTTCTTGCTGATCATCTGGTAACGATTCGATGAAATCACCTCGCTCTATGATGGTCGTAAGTGCGTCTCTTAAGAGCGGATCGGATTGCCCCAGAACATTCACTATCATGTGTCTTCTGGCAGGCGAAGCCAGCTCCTGCGTGATATCAACAAACAACCGTCCACCTGCTGAATACATGGGCCGGCCAGCTGTTAACTGGAAGAAAGACAATCCCAATGGTTTCATCGGGTCGGTCATCATCTGTTGATGCCCAACAGAGATATAGACGTGATTTTCTTGATCATTCGCTTCCGGGATGGGGTATAACGTAGTGATTGGCCGGCTCTGCACAATAGAAAATGCATCATCAACCAGGCACCATTCGATATCCTGGGGATGGCCGAAATGTGCTTCGATCTTTCTGCCTATGCGCTCAAGCTGCAAAATCTGCTCATCGGTCAGCGCCTGTCTGTCCTGCTGTTCAGGCTCAATCTCGTGTTCTTTCGTACCGCCATCTTGCAAGGCAGACACCGCCAGCTTCTTGGTGAATATCTTCTTCTCGATAATCTTGCCGTTACGCACTTTATAGCTATCGGCATTCACCAGGCCGGAGACCAGCGCCTCACCCAGCCCGAAGCTGGCATCAATGGATGACACCTTCCTATTAGAAGTGACGGGATCGGCAGTAAACAAAATTCCTGCCACCTGCGAGAAGATCATCTTCTGGACAACCACAGCCAGAAGGACTTTACGATGGTCGAAGCCGTTTCGAAGGCGATATGCTATCGCCCTCTCGGTAAAGAGCGATGCCCAGCACTTGCTGATATGCTTCAGGATTGCCTCTTTTCCGATAACGTTCAAATACGTATCCTGCTGGCCTGCAAATGAGGCCGCTGGTAAATCCTCCGCAGTTGCGCTGGATCGTACTGCATAGGCATTTTTTTCTCCAAGCCTGGAGAGGAAGCGGCTGACCTCTTCATGAATGTCTTCAGGGATGGCTACCCTTTCGATGATCCTGCGAAGCTCACCGCTCAGTTCACTGATTTTATCCCGGTCTTCCACCCTCAGAAGCGATAACTGCTCAAGTAATTCGTGAATCGACGGCGTTTCAGTAATGATTTTTTTAAAGGCTTCAGTAGAAATACAAAAGCCATCCGGTACACGTATTCCTTCAATCCTGGATAGTTCCCCCAGGTTCGCGCCTTTACCTCCCACAACCATGAGTTTTGTTTTGTCAATAGTTTGAAAACCAAGCACATAGGAACTCATATGTCTACCTCCCCTGGCAATTCTTTCTTTGATGGTGAGATTCTTCGGGCTAAAAAAGGTCTCCTTGCTCAAACGAGAAGCGCTCACGGCAGGTGTGCCAACCTGATGTCGCTTCCACTAGAGTATAGGCGAAGGAACGCCAAAAAAAAACGTCCAAAAAGGCAGTGTGTGAGTAGACAGGAGATGTTATAATGAAGATGGGAATAAGAAAGCTCGAAGAAAACTTTTTCATCTTCAGTTATGATCTGAGCAGACCTGATTTACTTTCAGCGACCCTGTTTCATCGCTTTAAGCATATTTAGAGTAGTGGGAAACAAGATAATGATCGCACAACGTTTGATAAGAATATTTGCCATCATCACCGCTATCGGCGCGTACATCATGATCATTCTGGGTGTACTCGTCTCGACCTCCGGCTCCGGTCATGGTTGCGGCAACACCTGGCCGTTTTGCGATGGGCAGATTATTCCTGGCGTGATTACTATTCAGGGAGTGATCGAATACAGCCATCGCGTCATGTCGAGCCTGGACGGCTTTCTGGTGCTTGTTTTGACGGTATGGGCATGGTTCATGTATCGCAAGGATTTTCGCGTCAAGCTCTTTGCATTTCTGAGCCTGCTCTTCGTGATCTTGCAAGGAGCGTTGGGAGCGGTAACCGTTGTCTACGAGGGGACGCTCGCGCTCAACTGGATATTATCCGTCCATTTCGGACTCTCCTTGATAGCCTTCGCCAGTGTGATCTTGCTGGTCATCCGTCTTTTCCAGGTGGGTAGAGAACAACGGGGCATATCGACGGGGATTGCTCCAGAAGTTTCGCGGTTGCAACTGCCCATCTTCGGATTGGCCGTATACACCTATATTGTCGTCTATACAGGCGCGTTAGTTGAGCATACAGGCGCGGTAACGAGCTGCGGCTATCAAATTCCGGGATGTGGTTCAGTATATTTTCCCAGCTTCACCTCGTTGGCCGGTATCCAGGTACTTCATCGTTATGTAGCCGCGCTGCTGTGGGTGCTGGTCCTCGGCCTGCTGATCACCATTTTGCGCTCTTACCGCGACCGGCGAGACCTCGTGCAAGGAGCATTGTGGGCGTTTGGCCTGATTACCTTGCAGGCGATAAGCGGCATGTTCAACGTCTTCACGGGTGGTCAACTGCTGGCCGCGCTCGTCCATACAACATTGATTGCCAGCTTCTTCTCAGTGCTCTGCTTCCTCTGGTTGCAGGTTGGATGGCCCTGGAAGCGCAAGAAGGCAGTTCAGCAGATTGAGAGCAAGCAATCATTGGAATTAAAGACCGTTTCCTGATGATGCGTTCCTTCCCGTATCTCAAGCTTCCACAGCATTCGACAGGTGTACCAGGCGCGCGCTTGCTTCCCACATGCCTCGCTGTAACGTAACATCATAGGAACGCGGTGAAGATCGAATAGGGATGCATTTTGCGAAGTATTTGCCGTTAATTCCCTCAACATCAGATGAGCTTGCCAGGTAGATGGATGTACGTGCCCCTTTTTCGGGACTGGAACCGAGACGCGAGAGGATGGATTTCGCCGCGGCCTGTACACGGGGACCGACATTATTCATACCCATGTTGGTGAAAACAAAACCGGGATGGGCGCAATTGAGAGTGACGCCTGAACCTTCCAGCTGGCGCGCCTGTTCATAGGAGCAAAGGAGCATGGCTAGCTTGGATTGAGCGTAGGCGCGCCAGGCATTGTATCCTCTAACCAACTGCAAATTATCCAGGTCAATGCGGCCAGAAGTATGTGCATCGGAGCAGACATTGACAATACGCGCTGGCGCGCTGGCGTTGAGCCTGTCAAGCAGTAAATTGTTGAGCAGGAAAGGCGCCAGGTGATTGACCGCGAAAGTCATTTCCAGACCATCTACCGTCTCTTGCCGCTTCAGCATAAAAACTCCCGCGTTATTAATCAAAACGTGAAGGCCGGGATACTGTTCCATGAAGGTCGCGACGAGTTGGCGAATAGAACCTTGTGATGAGAGGTCGGCAAGTAATAGCTCAATCCTGGGATTATGGGTAGTAGTACGAATTTCTTGGACAGTATCTTCTCCCCTGGCCTGGTTGCGAGCGACAATAACGACGGTTGCTCCCTGCCGTGCCAGACCCATTGCGGTTGCCTTGCCAATACCGGAAGTTGCCCCGGTTATCAGGCAGATCTTACCTTTCATACGATCCCGAACATTTTCTATCATAGTTTTTCCTTGTTGCATTCGAAAATAGGCGGTAGCCTGTAATTTCCCCAACTTTATACCAGAGAGGGCTTGTTATCTCAGTTGATATTCTATCATGTGATGCTACCTTGAATTTCTAGCCTGCACCTATTTACCTCTCTCGCAACTGCCCGGTTCTGGCGAATTTCGGCAGGCAGGGATATAATCTGATGAAGTTCTGATTGTTGGCCAATCAATTCGTCGCACACCTGTTGGGAGAACTCCATGAAAAGAACAATATTTACCGAAGAACATGCCATGTTTCGCGACACGTTCCGTCATTTTGTAGAGAAAGAAATGGTGCCGTATATCGGCCAGTGGGAAAAGGATGGCATCGTTTCCCGCGAACTCTGGCTAAAGGCTGGAGAACAGGGTTTTCTTGGCCTCAATGTACCGGAAGAATATGGCGGCGCCGGCATCAACGATTTTGCCTTTAACGCGATTATGACGGAAGAAACGACGCGGGCTGGCGTAGCCAGTGCGGGCGCGGGATTTGGCCTGCATAACGATGTTGTTCTGCCATACTTTCTCTCTCTTGCGACAGAGCAGCAAAAACGGCGCTGGCTGCCAGGTATGTGTACCGGCGAGTTGATCACAGCCATTGCCATGACCGAGCCGGATACGGGCAGTGACCTTGCCGCAGTGCGCACAACTGCTATCCGGCATAGGGATACATATATCCTCAATGGTCAAAAAACCTTTATCACCAACGGCATCTTGAGTGACATTGTGATCGTGGTGGCGAAAACACAGCCAGAACTGGGCCATAAAGGGATCAGCCTGATCGTGGTAGAACGCGGTATGGAGGGCTTCAATCGCGGGCGCAACCTGGAAAAAATGGGCCTGAAAGCGCAGGATACGGCGGAACTCTCGTTTGAAGACCTACATGTATCGGTGGACAACGTGCTTGGCGAGGAAGGAAAAGGATTTTATTACTTGATGCGCAATCTTGCTCAGGAGCGCCTGAGCGTTGCGGTCGCGGCAGTGGCAGCATGTGAAACTGCACTGGAGATCACGCTGGATTATTGCAAACAGCGCACCGCATTCGGCAAACCAATAGGCAGCTTCCAGAACTCGCGTTTTAAGCTGGCCGAGATGAAAACAGAGATCGAAATCGGACGCGTCTTCGTCGATCGCTGCATCGAGGAGCTGAATGCAGGAGAGCTGACTGCGGAAACGGCTTCAATGGCGAAATGGTGGACGACCGACCTGCAAAAGCGTGTGCTCGATCAATGCGTCCAATTGCACGGCGGTTATGGTTACATGCTGGAATATCCAATTGCCCGCGCTTACCTGGATGCCCGCGTGACGAGCATCTATGCCGGAACCAACGAGATTATGAAGGAGATTATCGGTCGCTCTCTAGGCCTTTGAGAAAGGCGTTCTCTTTCAAGTGACCATCCAGATCTCTATTATTATGGTGCTTGCCACAGCCAGCGCGAATAGGCCCGTGCCATAGTCTTGCCCTCGCGCGTGATGCGCTGGAACCGGCTAAATTCCTGTCCTGCTGCGGGGTGTGGCTCAAACCAGTTCTGTATTTCCAGTTGTTCCCCAAAGCGCGGGCTGTCGCTATACTCGATATCGTAATGACGAATCTGGAAACTGGCACCGGCGGGAGTGATACCGCTCGATCCCAATACTTCCCAGCCCGCGTTGTCCAACATTTCCACTGCCGAAGCATTATTGAGGTGCTGCATAAGGTCGATCTCTGAGAAATGTACAACGGCAGAGGTCGTGACAGGGGGATGGTCGGGAAATGCCGGAAATGCCGGTTCTGGTTTTGGCGCTGAAACTCCGCCGGGCAGCCAGATCTGTGCCGTTCGATCAGGCAGTCGCGTGGGGCGACCGTGAGTATCAACATAGACCCAGAGCGTATGGGCGCTTGCCAGTGGTTCCTCTTCCGGGTTGCCGGCCAGCCTTGCCTCATATCCCCTCTGCGCTGTAATGCGCGAGAAGCCAATGCCGAAGGTTCTTAATTCGAGGCGTGTGTGATATGGTATGGGCCTGGCGAAGGACATGACCGTCCTTTTGATGACCCAGTAGCCGCTTCCTTCGAGCCGGGCATCCCCGGCGTCACGCGCGGCGATCTCCTGCATATAGCGCAAGAAGGCGGCGGGCGTGAGCAGGCCATCGCAGTTACATTCATCGTAGCGAACGGTATGTGTGAGACAAAACAGCCGGTTCATGCGTGTTCCTTTGTATTTGGATTGACTGCCTGTTTTTCTATGCTGCCGACCATAATCTCGGAATTCTGTTGTTGTTGCCGGCGCGTTCGAAAGAGATATTTCAACGGTGAGGCCAGTACATTGCTGGTGGAGAGCCAGGACCCGGCGATGATCAGCAGGAATCCAACAATGATAGCCGCGTTGAGCGGTTCGCCAAGCAATATTACACCCAGGAGAACAGCAACAGCCGGGTTGACATAAGTGATGACGGTGGCCCGGCTGGCTCCAACTTCCGCGATGAGCGCGAAATAGATCATGTAAGCCAGCGCGGTACAGATCACGCCGAGTACGAGCAGACTTGCGATCACTTCTGTATCTGGTATTTTGCCAGGAAGGTGGGTCAGTGCAAGTGGCGACACTACAATTGTTGAGGTAGTACACATGACGGCTACTACTCCAAGTCGTGGTAAGGCAGCAATGGTTGGTCGCTTAACCAGCAGGACGCTCAGAGCATAACAAGCGGTGGCCAGTAGCACCAGTATGGCCCCTAGAAGCCTTTGTTTATCTCCACCGACATCAAAACCTAGTAGAGTTATGACCCCGGCTATACCTATAAATAGTCCCACCAATCGCAGACCCGTAACCCGTTCGCTATGATCTAAACGGAGCGCAAACAGCGCGACAAGCAATGGATCGGCGGCGATAAGCAGGCTGGTGAGTGATGACGCGATATGCTGCTCGCCTGCGCTGATCAGCAGAAAAGGTGCCGCGATCTGTATGCAGGCCAGTGCGGCTACCACGTACCATTTCTTTCGGAACTGGCGCAATCCTCCACGCCGCGCCGCCAGTGGAAGCAATACAATGGCGGCAATGCCGACGCGGGCAAATACTACGACACTCGGATCAAGTTCTTGTAGCGCAATTTTGATGAATAAATAGGGTATGCCCCAGATCACCGACATCGCGATGAACAGTAGCCAGCCCTTACGGCTCATGATCCCTCCTGCGAATACTAGAGATAAGTCATGCCTGCTCTCCATTTCCTCAACGAGGTGGAGATGGATAGAACAACCGCGATCTTACATCTCGTTACGCGCTCTCTGGAAAGTTCTATCAGGCGGAGCAATTTATTTCGTGAGAACCATGCACAACTGAATAGCGGTTCCCTGTCAGTATAGCACAATCTTGCGCTTATATTGTCTTCGACTATATTCATGTTCATCTGGCATACCTGTTACCTACCAGATAGTAATTCCAATGATCAAAGTAATGTGTGTATAATGCGTTAAGTTGTGTTTGAGCATTCGGAAAAGGTAGTGATCCTGTGAAGGCAGATGATCTTCTCAAATTCCAGTTAGAGCAACGCGTGGATGAGGGGAAAGTGATGGCTCATGGTCGCCGGGCATTGTTGATCGATCCGGCCGTTTTTGATGCCCTGCATCTTGAGCTGGCCGGTTTTCTAAGTGAGGACGAAGCGCGCGGAACGCTCAACAGGCTTGGATATGCCATGGGCCATAATGCTGCTCGCCGGCTGCGCGACCGCTACCACTGGAATGATGAGCAAGAATGGATCGCGGCCTGCGCGGTCATGATGTCTTCGTCCGGCCTGGCCAATACAAAGGTGAAGCAGCTCGCGTTCGATCACTCCAGGGGCACTTTTCTGGCGGAGTTTACCTGGACCGGCTCGTATGAGAGCGAAATGCACCTGCGGCATTCTGCTATGTCCCGGTCGCCTGTATGCTGGATGCTGGCAGGCTACGCGAGCGGCTATTGTAGCTTTGCCGCCGGCCAGCGCCTCCTTTGCCTGGAGACGGAATGTGCCGGCAAGGGTGATATGCAGTGCGTTGCCCTGGTCAAGCCTATCGCTGCCTGGGGTGAAGCGGCACGCAAGAGCGCCTTCGATCTTGTGCGCTTTGAGGCGCTGCATAGAATGCACAGCCTTCACGAGCAACTCCTCCAAAAAGAGGATTTAAACAGCGAGCAGCAGCAAGCGATACTGGCAGAAGCTCTCAAAGAGGCGAAACTCAAGGCGCTGGAAAGTCAGGTCAACCCGCACTTTCTTTTCAACACCATTAATGTGATCGCTAAACTGGCCTTTCTGGAAGGGGCGACTGAAACGGAAGCGATGGCCTACGCGCTGGCCGATTTAATGCGCTATTCGCTGCGGAGTTCTTCGGATGCCAATAGACTGGTGACGCTGCGCGATGAAGTGGAGCACGCGCGCCAGTACTTGTTGATCCAGAAGACACGCTACCGCGACCGCTTGCAGTTCAACCTGGAGATCGATGAAATGGCGCTGGATATGCGCGTACCCCCGCTCAGTATCCAGCCAATTATTGAGAACGCTTTCGTTCATGGCCTGGAGCCAAGCGAACGTCCCGGCCAGTTGCTTTTGAGCGTGCAAAGAGCGCGCGAATTTGTCGTCATCAGCGTTCAGGATAATGGTGCCGGCATGAGTGGCGAACATGTCCATAAATTGCTGGCCGGGGAAGCAGAGCGGGTCTCCGATCATTGGAGCGCCCATACGACCGGGTTGGGGCTAACTCATGTGCGCGACCGGCTCCGCTATTACTATGGCGAACAATGTCAACTGGTCATTGAGAGCGAATTAGGCAGTGGCACTACGGTGCGGGTGCTCTTGCCTTTAAATGGAGCGCCTGATACGTAGGACCAGATTTTTCATCCAGCGATGGCTAAAGTAATGGTGACACGAAACGTCTACAAATTGATGGTGGGCGATGATGAAGAGATTGAAAGGAGAACAATCCAGCTGCTGGTGGAGCGACAACTGCCAGGAGTCAAGCTGGTAGATGTCGCTGCTACCACGACGGAGCTACTGGTGCGCCTGCATCTTGCCCGGCCTGAACTGCTCATCCTCGACAGCCGTCTGCCGGGAAGTGATCTGATGACGACGCTCCATTTGCTGTTGAGCCAGCAGCCTGCTCTCAGAATCATCGTTCTGGCCGATTATAATGAAGAATCCTTGATGGAACGCTGCGTTCGCTTTGGCGCTTTCGCCTATTTGACCAGGCCGGTACAGCCGGCGCGGCTCTTGAGTGTCTTGAAAAGGGCGATTGTTGTCCTGGAAAATACAGTGTAAGGGCGAGCTTTGCGCTCGCTATGGACAGGTTCGGTTCGATGGGAACGCGTCTGTATCGCATTTTGATAGCTGAAGATGAAGAGATTGCGCGGCGCGCGCTCTGCCTTGCCTGCGAAAAGAGCGGTTGTCCGGTAGAGGTGGTATTTGAGGCGGCGACCGGGCGACAGGTGGTGGAAGCTGTTGGCAAGCTCCAGCCCGACATCATTTTGATGGATGTTGTTATGCCGGGTGTTGACGGCTTGACTGCTACCAGGTATGTTCACCAGCTTTACCCCACTACAAAAGTGGCGATTGTCTCCGCCTACGATAAGTTCGATTACGCGCAGGAGGCGCTGCGGGCCGGCGCGGTCGATTACCTGCTCAAGCCTGTGCGACCCGAACAACTCACGGCGTTACTGAAGAGATTATGCGCGGACCTGGACGCCGGAGATGCGAAGAAGGCAGCGATTGCCGTTTCCTCAGACATCCTTGAGAAAGACTCCACTGGCCTTGAACAGTATCGCCCGCACGATGTAGCCTTGAAACATGCTCAGGCATATATCAGCGAGAACTATGCTCGCGGACTTACCCTGAAGCAGGCAGCAGCTCATGCACATATGGCTCCTACCTATTTCAGCCGTATCTTCAAGCAGGAAATCGGTTGTACCTTCAGTGAGTATGTAACGCATATCCGCTTGCAACAGGCAAAACATTTGCTCAGTACGACCACACTTTCCATTGCGGAGATCGCCCACGCTGTTGGCTACCAGGGACCCAACTACCTGACCGAGGTTTTCAAGGCGGTTGAAGGGACAACTCCTGGCAGCTATCGGCGCACTCATGATGAACACTAACGCATAGTTATGGCGAAGAATTATGCAATCCTCCTCTTTTTAGCCCGTATAGACCCGGTTACCACAACTATACAATGCCTATCATCATAAAATTCCGTAGAAAAAGATAATTTTTCGGATAGATGATGGCGTCCAATTCGATTAAGCTAATTCGTAAATGGCGATGACTTTCGCTGTGAGGAGAGCAGAAAAGGAATTGCGATTTTCATGCTACAACCTGTGCAAGACCAATCAGATTATCCGCTTACCGGCCAAACTTCGCGTCTACAACGGCTTTGGGAGAGCGGTGGTTTCGCTCTCACCCTGCAACTTCCTCCACTCCTGACCGCCGAAACCGGTAACATCATGAAGAAGATAGTAGCTCGTGCTCCTGCATTTGACGCGGTGCTGACTGTTGATGCGCCGGATGGCGCGATAGCGGTCAGCAGCCTGGCAACGGCGGTGCTGCTGAAACGCGCAGGGATAGAAGCGATTGTGCGGATCAGCGGGCGTGATCGCAATCGTCTCGCGTTGCAAAGCGACCTCCTGGGTCTCGGCGCTTTAGATATTCATACGCTGCTCGTCGATATGCAACCACTGGCGCGAGAATCCCTCGGCCAGAATGCTGATGCCCGTCTCGTCACCGACCTGGATGGGCCGGCCTTGCTTGCCACTGCTGTACGGATGCGCGATGAGGGCCGCTTCATATCGGGAGCCAGCATCAAGAAACGCCCGCTCTTCTATATCGGAGCTTTTCTTCCGCTGGAACTGCCCATCGAAAGTGCGGCATTGAGTAGCGCCCAATTCGTTGTTACGCCGCCGGTAGATGACGTACAACGTTTCATTGCCGCGCTTATGTCTTTCGAGACTAATCATGCCGATTTTTTATCCACAAGGCCGCTTCTGGTAAGTCTTCCATTGTCTCCGGCAGGGACTGAAGAGGCTCTTGAAAAAGGAGATATGAGCACGCAATGGATAGTCACTGCCATTGAGGCGCTGAAAAATTTCAAAGAGATACATGGTTTCAATATTGTGGTTGCCAGGCAAGGCGACCTGGCGGTGCTGGAACAGGTCATGCGGGTGGTCGATCTACGGCGAGCGTTGAAGCCATAGAGCCATGTTGATACAAAAAGGATGTGTCGTCTATGCTTATCGAATTAAAGCCAATGAAACGAAAGAACGATGAGCAGGTAGCGGCCGTTTTGAGCGCGCTTGGCAAGGTAGCGGCTGACTATCATCAAAATCCCGCTTACCAGCAGCTTCTACGCAATGCTCATGTTTCTTTCGATTGGATTCAGTACAAGAAGAATTTCAGGCCACCGGTTACAGAGCGCGTGGCTTTCGACCCTGATTGCCAGACCGTTCATCACCGTGAAGTGTTGATTGATCTTCGCCAGGTCGAGGCAGAAACGTTCGCTGACCAGTTGCGCCAGTTGCTCGATAGCTGGGCGCCTACCATGTCTCCCTCCCGGAAATTGCTCGAATCCTCTTTCCATGAGCCCGGTGTTCGCGGCGATTCGGCTATAGCGGTAGTGGCTCCTGGCGCGGTAGAACAACAGGCGGTTGCCAGCGCCCCAGGTAAAGAAAAGCTCTACCTCGAACCATTTCAACCGGCCCGCAATAGCATTATCTGGTCGTTCAACAGCCTTTTCTGGAATGCTCTGGACAAATGGGAAGCCAGTTTCAACAAGGGTTACGAGGTATCCCTGCCGGGTGGCGTGACCGATGCCTGCAATCCCGATTTTGTGGCGGAGTCTGTGAAACAACTATGCCGGGTGCTCGACGATCTGCGCTCAAGAGACCAGCTGCCTGAACAGATCTTCGTGCTTGAGATAGGAGTGGGCAATGGCACCCATGCCCGCACCTGGCTTGACGAATTTCAGCGCTATACACGCGATAAGCCCTCTTACTATGATCGCCTGCATTACCTGATGAGCGATTTCTCCCTGTGCGTCCTCGATGCCGCGCGTGAGGCCGTCGGGCCATATCTCGATAAGGTGAGCTTCCTGGTGATGGATGCGACCGACCCGCTGAAAAGCCTCTCGTTTTTGCGCTACAAGATCATGTTTATTCACATCTCCAATGTCTACGATAACCTGCCCAGTAGCGAACTGGTCAGGTGGGATAACCAGTATTACCAGGTCGAGGTGAGGGCCTACCTGCCCCTTGTTGAGGCTGAGAAAATCGGCGAAAAGTATCACCTGGGCGGGCGCGACCTGGTGACCACTATCATCCGGTTTCTCAGGATTGGCCCGGAATACTTCGACGATATTGACGAGGGTGTTCGCTTCTGGAGCGATGTCTGGTACGCGCTCAAGCTAGAAGAGCGTTGCGTGCTGCTGCCTGATCTCACCCAGCTCAAGCTGTTTGATGGCTTTGATGGTATGGATGTGCAGACCCTGCTTGAGGATGTGGGTGGCAATATACGCATGCACCTGAACGAGATGGCGCTGAAAAGTTTCATGAATACCGTACCGTTGCTGCATCCACGCGGGGTTTTCCAGGTGCAGGATATTTTCGTGACCGACCTGGAACAATACTATACCGGGTTTCGCGGGCCGGGCAAGTACGACGGCTCGGTGGTCAACTGGGTGAATGGCCCTCTGCTACGGCTGGTCGGCAAACGCTGTGGGTATGATGTGCATTTCCAACCGTTCGTTTATCGTCAGAACTCGAATATTACGATCCTGACAACGAGTGTGAGGGACTGATGTCAGCAGATGAAAGGCAAGCAAACCGATGATGGCTCAGGATAAACAACGGCATGAAAGAAGGCCGGGTGGTAAGCGTAGGGAACGCGAAAGGGGGAGTTTTATGGCGATAGATAAACTCTTGCCGACGAGCGTGATCGGCAGCTATTCCGTACCGGACTGGCTAGAACGAGCCAAGACCGACTATTTACAACGCCGGATCAGCGGCGACCAGCTCAACGATATGCACAATATCGTCATCCAGGCCACGATTAAGGATCAGGAACGCGCGGGCGTCGATATTCTGACCGATGGCGAATTGCGCCGCGATAATGATATTGATTACTTTGCCTATCGTATTCCGGGCGTCGAAATCGATCATCGCACGAAGGCCTATTACTATGATTTCTATGACAGCGTCATCCGCCACAAGATTCCTACCGCGTCGTTAGGGCTGCTGCCCGATCTAGAATTTCTGAAGCAGAATACCGATAGAGCTGTTAAATTCACCATTACCGGCCCGCTGACGCTCGCCAAGCGCATCAAGAACGAATATTACCAGCACGAGGAAGAGGTTGCGTTGGAACTTGCCCGCATCATGAACGGGGAGCTGAAGGCGCTGGCGAAAGCGGGGGCCGATTATATCCAGCTGGACGAATCGTACCTGACCGGTTATCCAGAAGACCTCGCATGGGTGGTGCGAGCGCTCAATATCGCGACCGAGGGTGTGGAATCGCATATTATCCTGCATGTTTGCTATGGGAATCGTTATGGCAAGCCGTATTGGGATGGCAATTATCGCTTCCTCTTTCCAGGAATCTTCGAGGCCCATATTCACCAGCTGGCGCTGGAGTTTGCGCGCAAGGGCGACGAGGACCTGGAATTGTTCAGTAAATATCCCTCGGAGCTAGAACTGGGCGTGGGAGTTATCGATGTCAAGAGTTCGCTTGTTGAAACGCCGCAACAGGTAGCAGAGCGGATACGGCGCGCGCTCAAGCATGTGCGGCCCGAAAAGCTCTACGTCAATCCCGATTGCGGGCTGCATCATCTTCCCCGCGAGATTGCCTTTAAGAAGTTGAGGGCAATGGTCGAGGGAGCAGAGATTGTTCGCCAGGAGTTATCATGAGTCCAGAGCAGAGCAGCAAACACATAGAGGATGAGCAGATAGCAGCTTCACAAAGTCCTGTTCCAGTTAAGCCTGCACCAACTCCGTCAGGAAAGGGACGACCGTTAAGAGTACTGGCAAGCGCGGTTGGAAAAGAGGCGGTTAGCGAGGTTGGACAGGTGGGGAATGTAGTGGGACGGGCATTGCTCCAGTGCGAGAAGCTGACAAAGGAAGCGCTTTTCGGCTGTCATATGTGCGGCCAGTGTATTTTGCAGCAAACAGCCCTGATCTGCCCCATGCGCTGCCCAAAGGGAATGCGCAATGGGCCGTGCGGGGGTCCGTCCCTTGATGGCCGCTGTGAAGTCTATCCTGAGCGGCCCTGTATCTGGGTTGAAATCTACCAGCGTTCGCAGCATCTGGGCCTGACCGGTCGCATGGAGAAGCTGCAATGGCCGGTCGATTGGTCATTGCAGGGTACCTCGGCCTATGGCAATGTCCTCAACGGAAAATGGTTCACACCCAAATGGTCTGAAGTCTTAGACCGTCCAAAGCCCGCGTTGAAGGCCGGTACGAAGTTGGAACATGCGCTGAACGCGGGGCGGTTCGTGATAACAGCCGAGTTAGGGCCGCCGCGTTCCGCCAATGCTGATCTTATACGTAAGAAGGCCGAGTTGCTGCGTGGGAAAGTCGCGGCGGTGAATGTCACCGATAACGCGCTGGGTATCGCGCGGTTGTCCAGCCTGGTTGGATGCGTGATCCTGCAAGAGATGGGAATAGAGCCGATTTTACAGATGAGCTGCCGTGATCGTAACCGTATTGCGTTGCAAAGCGAGCTTATCAGTGCGGCGGCGCTGGACATCAACAATGTACTGCTTTTGACGGGAGATCACCAGCGTTACGGCGACGACCCGGGGGCGATGGGTGTGTTTGACCTGGATAGCACTTCGCTACTGGCGCTGGCTCGTCGTATGCGCGACAATGGTGAATTGCTATCCGGCCAGAAGATAGATGACCCGCCGAGTCTTTTCCTGGGAGCGGCAGCCAACCCGGAGGGCGAACCGCTCGACCTGCAGGTCTTGCGCCTGCAAAAAAAGGTGGCGGCAGGCGCCGATTTTATTCAGACGCAGGCCGTCTTTGACATCGACTACTTCAAACAATGGATGGCCAGGGTGCGCTCGCCTGGCCTGCATCAAGCAACCAGAATCCTGGTTGGCATCCTCTTGTTACAATCGGCGGAGCGGGCCAATTTCTTGCGGGAGCATGTGCCGGGAATGCGTGTTTCCCAGGCAATAGTCGACCGCCTGGCAAACGCGTCTGACCCGAAGGCAGAGGGCAAGCAAATGGCGCGGGAACTCATTCAATCGCTGGCCGAGATCGAAGGCGTCGCCGGCATTCACGTGATGACAATTGCCTGGGAGGAGGCCATTCCAGAGGTGATTGAGCCGTTCGATGCGTATGTCAATAATGTTTCCTGATAATTATCTATAAGTGGGCCACGAAGCATCTCGGCCCCTTCCATTCAGCCTTCTCACGAACTATAAGAAAAATCAGGTTGAAAGTCTCCAGCAAATCTGCTGAACAAACGCGAGCAAGAAATTTTGAAGCGACTGCCCGCTTAGATCTGGAAAATAGACGCGCGGTATGAGTACCCTATTCTCAGCTTCACCACATGTTTGTCTCAGTCTTGCTTCACCAGGCCATGCTATACTCTCCATAAAGAAACTGATTTGTGTAGGGTTGAGAATAACGAGCGAAGGAATTGCAAAGACTCGCTTCTGGGAAGAAGTCAGTTTCTCATGAAGTGGAGAACAGGCGATGAAAGCCCATATTCTTGTTGTGGATGACGACCCGCGCATCACCGATCTATTGCGGCGCGTGCTGGCGTATGAAGGATATAGTGTGGTCGTCGCGGCCAGCGGCAATGAGGCCCTGGATCGCGCACTGGAACGCCCTCCCGACCTCATTGTCCTGGATCTCATGCTGCCGGGACTGGATGGCCTGGAGGTCGCGCGGCGCCTGCGAGCAGCAGGCGACCGGGTGCCCATTCTAATGCTGACCGCGCGTGACGCGGTCGCCGATCGCGTGAAAGGTCTGGAAACAGGGGCCGACGACTACCTGGTGAAGCCATTTGCGCCTGAAGAATTGGTGGCACGTGTCAAGGCCTTACTGCGGCGCAGCCAGGAGGAGCAGCATGAGGTCTTACGTTATGCAGATGTCGAGTTAGATACGGGGACGCGCATCGCTCATCGCGGCACGCGTGAGATTGAATTATCCCCCACCGAGTATGAGTTGCTGGCCCTTTTTCTGCGGCGACCGCGCCAGGTTCTCACGCGCGAAATCATCCTGGACCGTGTCTGGGGATTGGACTTCGAAGGGTCGTCCAATGTGATGGAAGTGTACGTGGGCTATCTGCGCGCCAAACTGGAAGCGGAGGGCGAGCCCCGTCTGATCCATACTGTGCGCGGCGTTGGCTATGTCTTCAAAGAGTAAGCCCGTCTCCTTGCTTGAGCAGAGCAGGAGGTATAAGTAGGGAAGTGTCATTGTCAGGCTGATAGGATTATGAACAGCGTTGAGAGGTGAATGAGGATGGCTCCAACGACTATGAGAACTGGAAGCAGGTCTCGCTTGCCTCGTTCCCTTCGCCTGCGCCTGCTAGTGGGGTATGGAGCGCTGCTTACTCTTGCCCTCGGCTTTTTCGCGGTTCTCATCATGGTTCTAACCACTGATGCCCTCAATCAAGGGGTGGAAAGCGCTATCAATGCGGAGGCCCGGATTGTCACTGCCGACCTGCGGCGCGAACTGAGTCCGGCATCTCCTTACTGGCCCGCGCAACTCTCCCTGCCGACTGTGAGTAGCTATAGCGAGCCGGGGGTTGTGATTGAAATTCTGAATGCCCAGGGACAGGCGCTCTATCCCGCGAATAGTGGGACAGCGTCGATGATTCCCATCAGCGCTGATCTGTTCCGGTCGGTGCTTTCTGGCCAACAATCCCCACTGTATACGACAAGTGTGAATGGAGAACAGGTACGAGTAGGAGCATTTCCCATTCGGGTACCGGGGAATGGAGCAAATACGAATGGGGGAGATGGGACAGGGCCGGTTATTGGCGTGTTGGTGGTGGCTAAATCGCTGAGCGATGTCAATGCCACGCTCATGCTCATACGCGTTTTGCTGCTGGTGATCGGTTTAGGAACGCTTGTCTTCACACTCTGTGGCACCTGGGTGTTATCCACTCGCGTATTGCGGCCACTTGCCGAAATCGTAACCACTGCTCGTGCCATTGCAGCTTCCACTGCCCGTGGGACGCGCCTGGGCAATCTGAGCCAGCGCGTGCCCGAGCCTGGGAGTCACGATGAGATGGCCCTGGTCGTCGATACCCTCAATGATATGCTGGCATCGTTAGAGAGCGCAACGCAAACACAGCGACGGTTCGTTACCGATGCCTCACACGAACTACGTGCCCCCCTGACGACGATTCAAGGCAACCTGGCATTCTTGCAACGCCATTTTGAAGAGATTCCCCCAGATGAACGCCGCGCTATGCTCGCCGATGCGCATGGGGAAACATTACGGCTCAAGGAACTGGTGGAGGAATTGCTGCTGCTGGCCCGCGCTGATGCCAGCATGGATATCACAGAGGAAAGAGAAGAGAGGAAGGCGCTGGCCGGAGAAAAGAGAGAGCCGCAATCCCTTGTCGAACTCGATCATGCCCTCCTTCAACTCGTGCGCCAACTGCGCGGGCGCTTAACCGTTGATGGGTCAAAGCTGAAGCTGGAAATCGGCCATATAGAGCCGGTGCGCGTGCGTGGCGATGAGGAAAGCCTGCGCCGTGTGATGCTCATCCTGCTCGACAACGCGCTGAAATATACTCATGGAAACGATGGGGAGGGTCCTGGCCGTGTGATCGTCTCGCTGGAGCGGGTGGAGAATCAAGCCGTCCTGCGGGTGCAGGATACAGGTATTGGCATTGAGCCTGCTGACCTGCCGCATATCTTCGAGCGTTTCTACCGCGCTGATCGCGCTCGTTCGCGTCATGGAACAGGGTTAGGTCTTTCCATTGCGCAAACCATTGTGGATCGATTGGGAGGACGGATCACTGCTGAGAGTAGTCCGGGCCAGGGAAGTACCTTCAGCATGTGGCTGCCACTCGCCTGAACTTCCTGCTCACTATCTTCTCCATACCACCTCACCGGTGTAAGTTGGCCAGGAAAACCAGCAACAAACAATGCAGATGAAACCTGGCGAGCTTAATGCCAGTATAAGAGTAGAAAATGTGATTAGAAGCAAGGTACGTGTAAAAAAGGAGGAGCAAGTTGCTCGAATTGTTAGGCACGCTGGGTGGCATCATTCTGATTGACCTGGTACTTAGCGGAGATAATGCCCTGGTGATTGGTGCTGCCGCCGCCGGATTACCCCGGCGGCAGCGCTGGTATGCCATTGTGCTTGGCGGAGGTGGGGCCATCATCTTGCGTATTGGTTTTGCCATTCTCGCTACGTTCTTGTTACGGCTCCCTTTGCTTCAGGCGCTAGGTGGAGTTCTGCTACTTTTCATTGCTGTACGCCTGCTGATGGGACGAGGCGAGCCGCAACGGGTGAAATCTGCTGAACAGGCACGAGGAGTAGCTCAAAATTGCTCTGCCCCAACTGCGTATCCTACTGAGGAAAAAGGGTTCTGGGCGGCATTCTTGACCATTCTGATTGCTGATGTAACGATGAGCCTGGATAATGTGCTTGCCATTGGCGCTCTGGCTTCTGGCAACCTGCTGTTGCTAGCCGGAGGCTTGCTCATCAGTATCATACTGCTACTGGTGGGTAGTGCCCTGGTGGCCGAACTAATCAGCCGGTTACCCTGGCTGCTGGATGTCGCGGCACTCGCGCTGGCATGGACTGCGGCAAATATGATCCTGGATGATATTCGTTTGGGGCCAGTGTTTGAACATCTTCCATGGACGCAGATCGCTATTCCAGCAATTGCATTTGTAATTGTGATTGTGGCTGATATCCTCTTAAGGCTGCGTGAGAGGCAAAATATCGCCCCTAAAAACGTGCGGTGAAGAAAAGAACAGAAGGTGGAGAGCGGGGGGTGCAAGTCTGGGGTTGAACACTCTCCATCCTTCCACCACAAGCATATTCTAGCTACATGAATTGACCCTGTAGATTGCCTGAGATGAAATTAAGAATACTCGCTCTTCTGCCGTTTCGTCACTACTCTACTCTCAGCTTCGGTTCAGCATTACCACAGCGTTAATTCATCCAGACCTGTTATGCTCTGGATGTGCGATGGCTGGAGCTTGTTCCAGAGTAAGCCACGCAATAGAGGTAGAGAATGACAACAAACGATGAATGCCTTTGTTGTCGTAACGATGAGAATTTGTAAGACGTACAACCACGTGCATAGAAGAGGTAGATATGCAAGAGATAGCTCTGCGCGAAGTGAGACAAAACAATGCAGCAGTTACCGGATATCGTCCATCTAAAGGGGAAATCTCGATTCCCGAAGACCCCGGGAAAGTCGTGAGAACTCCAAAGGTGTTGATTAAAGGCGATACCCGGCTGCAAGCGAGGGAGTCAGAAAGTGCTGTTAGGGCAATCAAAGGGCGATATTACATCGAGACGGAAGATTTGCTGGAACCCTTGCAAATCATCTGGATGGTGGAAGAAGGAACTATTCTCAATTCCAACAGAAAGTGCGCTGATGTGGAGTTTGGTATAGACGGAGCAAGAGCGGGAGAGGTGCGGACGCATGTTGTGGCGGCGCAGGTGACGGAGAGAGGTGGTATGGGCTGCACGGTTCACAGCAGCGTCTTCGTCCAGATTCTCTTGACCGGTGATGATGCTGAGCACAGGATACGGCCACGGACGCTTGAGGATGTCAATGCAATTTGCTAGAGGAGGTATCAATGGCTCAATATAGTACAGAGGTTCGGCTGAATCCTGCTGATGAGATGATCCAGGTTGGCAAGCTACAGATCCGTTTCCTGGTCACCGGCGCTCAATCTAATGGCAGCGTCGCAGTCTTCGAGTTGACTGTTCCTGCTGGAGAGAAGCTTCCTGCCCCGGCACATAGTCACGATGCATATGAAGAAACACTTTATGGGCTCGAAGGGGTTACTACCTGGACGGTCGATGATGTATCCATCGAGGTGGGGCCTGGACAGGTGTTGTGCATACCACGTGGCGCGGTTCATACTTTCGCCAATCATGGCACGGTAGATGCGAAGTCGCTAGCTGTCCTGAGCCCGGCTGTGATTGGGCCGGAGTTCTTTCGCGAGATGGGTGCTGTGATCGATGCCGCCGGCGGAACTCCCGACCGGACAAAGATGGCGGAAGTGATGCTTCGACACGGCCTTACCCCCGGGATCGGTCCCGGGGGCATGTCATTCTGAGCGCAAGGGCCGAAGCCCTGAGTGCAGCGAACGGGGAAGAATCTCTCATTCCTCTTCAAAATCAAAGCTCTCGAAGCGCAGCGTGCGGCAGTTCTCCTCGATGGTGCGTTTGATGTCATCGGGGACGGCAGGGATGGTGGCCTGAATTTCCAGCGTCACCTGCACGTCTGCTCCATAGATGGCGGTCAGGTGGCGCACGACCTCGTCCATGATCGTCCCGGCATTTCCCGCCATCATGCGTGGATTGAGTTTGATTGAGCCGTGAAAGCGTTGCGCCTGCGGTGTTCGTTCTGCCGGAAGTGTTGTCTGCTCCGTTGAGGATGGCGTTGCTGTTGGGCGGGCAGGCTCCAGAAGGGTTGAGCCGCCGCGCTCGCTGACCGCGGGCGATTTCGCGCTGCTTGCGCCGGGTGCCGTATAGGTAAGTGCCGTGGCGGCCTGTTGAGTGACCTGGGCGTCAGCCACGAACTGCCTCGCGGCGGCTTCGGGTTTCACTACGACGGCATTGCTGTTGAGCGCGACCTGCACCTGCTGGCCCGCCTTGAGACCGAGATAGCGCTGGCGCTCGGCGTCGTAGCTGTCGGCGTAGGCAAACGTTTCCTGCTCCCAGGTAAGCGATTGCACGCCTTCGCGGATGGCCGCCAGCAGCACCTCGGTATTCTTCAGGCGTGGCAGGTAGAGGTAGCGGGCGAAAAATTCGGCCAGTTCTTTGACGGTGACATGATCGCCGCGCCAGAGGGGAATCTCGTCCATTTTGCCGCGCAGCAGGGTTCCGGCGTATTGCGTGAGCAGGAGATCTTCCGTGCGCAGCTTGCGACTGGCGTTGCTCGCCAGCGGACTTTGTGGCTGGGGCTGCAAGCGATACTCCTCGATGCTCTCCGGCTGGTGCGTATCAAGTTGCTCGGGGACAAGCAACCAGATGTAGGTTTCGGGGATGCGCGCCTTCACCGTTTCCTCCGCACTCTTCAGGCGCGTGCTGGCCTGGTTGCGCTGCGAGGCGTCCAGGTTGAGCGACTCGCTATCCCGCAGGATCGACTCCCACGCCAGGAATTGTCGCATCCCCTGCTTCAAGTCTTCCAATCGCGCGCGATCAGCCGCCAGGAAGACCAGCGTGTTGCGGTAGTGACGCAGCGCATCTCCCCGTGTGTTGAGGATATCCCGTGCCTGTGCCATGCCGCTGCTCTGCGCATCGTGCAGGGCGTGGGAAAATCGCGGCTTGAGGATCACCAGTCGTGCCGCCATGTCGTCGTCGGCGACATCGCTGCTGGACGCCGGGCAGGGATGCACGCGAGCAAAATCGCCGCGATTGGCCTGCTCGGCCCGCACACGTTCTTCGATTTTATCGAGTACCTCTTCATCAGAGTACTGCGCGGCGCGATCCTGCGCCAGGCGGGCGACCGTGGGCTGCGTGCTGTACCAGTAGCGTTGCCCCTCCACCGTCAGATAGGCCGAGGAATCGGCGAGACGGCGCAGGGCATCGCCGAAAATGGCAACGCTCTCTCCCGGCTGTGTGCAGCCCAGGTTGATCTGTCGCACCGGCAACCCCCGGTTCTGGCTGCGCAGCGTGGGAGCTGAGCCGAGGTAGATGGTGCGGGCCACACGGCGGCAGGCCGAATAGCGCCCCAGGTTCGGATTCTCACGGTCCAGGCGTGCTGGGAGCGCGTTCGTACCATCGACTTCGCTCTCAATCACCGGCACCCAGCTATTCTCCAGGTAACGGGTCAGTTCGTATTGCACTTTGGGCGCGGCCACCGGCACCGTTGCGGGCATGATGAGGATGCTGTTATCCTGGCCCTCCCACAGCGCATGCACAACCGCGGCCATCAGGCGCAGCACGCCGCGTGTCCGCTGGAACCCCTCGATACTTGACCAGTCGGTATAGAGCCGGTCAAAGAGTTCGGGATGGATGGGATAGGCATGACGAATGCGCCGTTCGTAATCGGCCTCACCACAGACGGCGGGAAATTCTTGCGGCTGGCCGCGGTAGAATTCGACGAAGGCTCGAGCGACGGCATCGCGCGCGACAAAGCTGGCCGGGTCGGCGATATTCTGGAACAGGCGACGGCGCACGATCTCAAAGCCCTCCTCGGCATCGGCCGGTCGCCAGGGCGACTCGACGCGCCCAAAGATACGCTTGAGTCGTTCGGCGGCTTCGCGACCGCCTTCGCCGCCTGTTTCGGCATCGGAAGCAGGAATGGTCGCCACCAGCAGTGTGCGCGGGGCCGCTTTGGCCGCCTCGGTCAGCGACTGCGCGAAGCTGAGATTGGCGTCGAACGAGCCGCCGGGCAGGCCGGAGATATTATACAGCTGGCGGGCATAGACCACCCATTCGTCGATGAGAATGAGGCAAGGGGCCGCTGCCGCAAATAGTTCGCGTAGCACGTCCGAGCCGGGACTGACACCCTGCCGATCCGCCTCGGCCACCATCGCGAAGCCATCCTTGCCGAGCAGTTGCCAGGCCAGTTCGCCCCACAGCGTGTTCACTATGCAGCCATCTGGTTTGGGACGCGGTATACCCGGCGAGAGTTCGTAGCCTACCAGCACGGCACGCTGCGCCTCCGGCGGTTTTGCTACTCCAGCTTCGCGCAGCACTGCGTCAAGACCGGCCAGTTCGGAGGCCGGTACGCCTGAGAAGAGATGGTACAGCGCCAGCAGCGAGTGCGTCTTGCCGCCACCAAAGTTGGTTTGCAGGTCGACCACCGGGTTGCCACCACTACCATCGAGGCGCTGCAGGGCATCGATCAGCAAGCGGCGCAGGCCATAGGTCAGGTAGGTGCGCTGGTAGAAGGCGCGTGGGTCGCGGTACTCCTGCGCGCCGAGGCCGCGAGCCACCTGTCCCAGGTCGGCGGCAAACTCGGCGGACTCGTAACGACCGGAAGCGACATCGGGATGGGGCGTAATCACCTCGCGCCAGGGACGCAGCCCCATGCCCGGTCGTCCCTCGACGGAGGTAGCGGAGACCTTGCGTGTCTCGTTGCGCGCCTGCTCTTCAAATCGCTGGCGCAACAGTTCCTGTTTCTGCCGCTCCACCTCACCTGCCTCCTGCGCGGCGGAGACGGCGTTGAGCAGGCGCTGAATGCTATCGAGCGCGCGGTAGGCGTCGTCGGTGCTGAAAGGACGCTGGTGCGCCCACTCGTTGCGCGTCTCGCGCAGTTCGCTCACCAGCGAGCGCTCCGCGTGTCCCAGCACGTTCCTGAACACCGGCTGCCACTGATCCCAGATGATCAGCAGCAGCGCCTGTGAATCCAGGTGCAGGCCATCGTCGCCGATATGCTGATCGCGCAGCGCCTGCACCGCCTCGTACTGCCAGCGCGAGCCATAGGTAGCCTGCATCTGGCGCTCCACAAAAGGCTGCAACCCCTGCTTCAACAGGCTCAATGCGCGCCCCACGCGCTCGTAGTTGCTCTGTGCCATGATGTCTCTCTCCCTTATCTATCATCGTTTTTCACAAATTATTCCGGCAACTAAGCGATCAATCGGCGCCACGGCTGTGTCGTAGGGGCCGATTGATCGCGCCCACCGCCGATTGATCGGCCCCTGGCCTTGAGGTCTGCGGTGTCGCCATCAACCGTAATGGCCGATTCATCGGCGTCCACTACCGATTACGGACTTTCACCTTCAAGAATGGTAAGAATCGCGTGTCCATGTCATTCTGAGCGCAGCGAAGAATCCCTCGCCCGAAGTTGTCCAGCCGCCCCGGTTTCAGCCCCTGGCCCACTTCTGGGTAATCATCAGAACGAATCTCTTGCTCTCATGCTCTGGCAAAGCGCACGGAATTGCAGACGTAGTGTCTGAAGGTCTGCCCTGCTATCCCCTGTAAGCACGTGCAGGAATTCCGGCACCGCCCAGCGAAACAGTATTGCCTGGCGCGCCATATAGATACCAACTGCATTGATATGAAGCTGGTCATCATAATCAAGCAGCAGATAACCGGCTAACTGATAGAGGTAATCCGCCTTCAGTTGCGGAGCTATGCTTGTTTTGATATCAATAAGACAGCCATCGACAACCAGGTCAGCATCCGCTCCTCCAACATCGCCGCTTCCTGCGAATGTAGGATTCAGTACGTGGGGCAGCGACAGGAGATGCTGGTAGCGGTCATAAAAGGCGTTGAATAACATCCCCATATCGTCGATCCAGGATTGCTGTGGGATAGCCAGCAATTCCTCAACGCTACGCTTCACTGTGGGCTGCATAAGCGGGCCTTGCAGGTAGGTATTGCTACGGGCGGCCTGTTCAAACAGACTCAACACGAAGCAATAACGATCCAGTAGGTGTTCCGCTTGAAGTTCCAGCCGTCGTCCAACAGGCTGAATGACCTTTAGTACGGCATCCAAAGCTTCAAAGAACTGCCGGATGAGCTTGAAAGGATAGGGACCTTGCGCGACCCCCCGCGTGATATCAAAGAAAATGGGGGTGATCAAGAGAATTTTAAACACTTCATCCTCATCTAAAAGGATATCCTGCTCACTGCTTGCGGGCTGTACCGCCAATTGTAGAGCCCCCTCCCATGCGACGAGTCGTTGATACGGTGTGATGGCGAATGCATAGCGTATACGATAATCGATAGCTGTACCGAGATAGATATAGGGATAGGACTCCCCAGTTTGAACAACGGGCCGAAGCGTAAGAGCATCCCTCAGCTGACGATTGGCATCCTTTGTCAGCGCACCCGTCTGTGAAAACTGTTGTTTGATGAACTGTCCCATGAAACTGGCCCTGTCATTGAGATGTGAGGTAAGCGACATGGTTTCATCGATTCCTTTGCTACTTAAACAACAATCAGTACAATCTATCCTTGCCGTTTACGATTTTTAAAGACCTTTCTACCCCATATACGTCGCTTCCCACAACCCTGCATCTCCAGCCTCGCGATGCGCCAGGCGGCTAATCTCAGACCATGACGTGACCAGGCTGTTGTAGGCCAGCGCCTCCTGCGCCCAGCCCTTGCGCTCGCAGAGCGTGTAGAGGCGATAGGCCAGGTCGCGGGCAATCTCGCCGCGCGCGCCCGCCAGTCGCAGGACATCGCCCGCGCCAACCTCGCCTTTCTGATTGAGCGCCGCGATCATGCGCTGTGTCACCTCCCATACCGTCAGGTGCGAGGAGCGCGGATTCCAGTTTTCCAGCAGGTCCTCGCGGCGCACCAGTCGCACCTTGCCGCCGTGCGCCTGCACCAGCCCGGCGTCGACCATGCCCTGCACGCTCGTATTCTTCGCCTTCGAAAGCGTCTCGGCCATGCCGTATTCGCCCTCGTTCATCGCATACTGCTCGAACCACGCGACAGCCCAGCGCGTCTCGCCATCGTACTCGCCCTCCTGCTCGGCCAGCGCCTCATCCAGCGCGCGATTGATCAACTGCAGCGCCGTGCGCACGCCCATGCGCGTTCCATCCGACTCGACCACCCTGCTGTAGCGCGAGTAGATCGCCATTCCCGGGCCGATGCTCGCCTGCGCCAGGTCCACCGGCGCGATGCTGCCATGTTGCAACTTCTTCAGCGCGGCGGGCAGTTCCGCCTTGAGCGCGGTGAGGAACTGGCGACGCGACGCCACCGGCGCATGTTCCTCGCGCGGGCGGCAGACAAGAACGATGGACGAGGCAAGAGCATTTGTTCCCAGACCAACGCTGCGATTGAGCATTTCCGTGCGCACCGGCCATGTTCCGGTAATGGCAAAACCGGCGCGAATCAACCCTTCCAGCATCGTTTCCCAGCCGGTCGAGGCGATGTTCTTTATACCATTACTATTGCCAGTTTCTTCATCTTCACTCTCACCCTCTGCCTCAGACTCAGCCTGTTTGAAGGCGTAGTAGACCGTCAGAGGGTATTCCGGATTCTGAGCCTTTCTCATGCGCTCGAAAGCCTGCCCTAACCCTGTCTCAAAGAACTGCTGCGCCTCGCCCTTATTGCCATTAAAGCGGTACGGCGTCGCCACCAGTTCCTGCGCTTTGGGTACCAGCATCGTCCTGAACAGGTCGGGGTAGAGCGTGCCAAGCGAGCGCCGCAACCAGACATAGAAGAAATCCGCCAGGTCAGCGTACCCGATATTGTCATAGTACGGTGGATCAGTCGAGATCATGGGATCCATTACGCCATTGATAGCTGTGGCAGCATCGCGCTGTTGCGCTACACCTTTTGTTTGAGCGGGCGATATTTCGATAACCTGAGCTACCCAATCGACGGCTCCCATGTAATTCCCACTGGAGTCACTGAACGGATTCGCCTCGGCGAAATCCCATACCATCGGAATAGCTTGACGAGCGAACGTATTACGCACTGTGTCTCGTCCAGCATGCCAGGAACAAATAGTTGACCAGTAATCTGCTCCCTTATCCAGCGCAATCCCCAAATACGTCGCTACCGCATCAGCATACGCCGTTGCGCCCCTACCTCCGTCATTGAGCGAGGTGCCATCATCGGTCCAGCCAGCTTCACGTGCATCAGCCAGCACACGCTCCCTGGCTTCCAGCACAAGATCACCGAAGGTGGTTAGCGCGACAAGCTGGCGGGAGGTGAATAAATCGCAATGTTTTGTCATGCCGTAAAGCTGTACGCGGAAACCCAGCGCCTGTTCTGGTAGAGTTGTATCAGGTACATCTTGAGGTTTCGCCTGGGAAGCAGTAGCTTCCTGCTCTTCGTTTGGCGAGATATATGCTCGCCCACCATGGCCTTCGGCAACGATTGCCATGAGTTGCGCGCCTATGCGACCGGCTTTGCCCTCGCTGCGAACGTGGTCGAAAGATACAGGAGTGCCACAGGCGATGCAAATAGCGCCACGCCGGTTGACTGTGCCATCCTGTGGCCTGCCCTTGCCTGTCTTCACAGCGAAGTGGATGGCTGGAGGCGTGACGCCGCGGTCGATCTGTGGGTCAACCCATGCCTCTTTACCCTTCTTTTTGGAGAGCCACCATTTGCTGGTTAAAGGCATCTGTGCGCCGCAGGCGGGATTGGGACATTGTACGGTACGCACCCACAACCAGGCGATTACGGTTGCTTCGCCGCCGCCGTATTCGTGCGGCAGCGTGACGTGCGGGTAGAGGTGGCCGATGCGCCGCGCTGCTTCGTCGCGCATCCACTTGCCGTAGTAGCGGATATCGCTGGCAAGGCCGCGTGCGCCGTGCCAGTCGCCACCCATCAGCGATTGGCGCGCCTGCGGGTTCACGGGCGTCTGCCCGGCAAACTTCGGTGGAATCTCGATCAGCGCCTTGTTGATGAGGACCGCCACGGGGTTGAGGTCGCTGGCATGCGCTTCCAGGCCCAGTCGTTGCGCTTCCAGCGGAATGGAGCCGCCGCCCGCGAAGGGATCGAGAACCGGCGGCGGGTTGTCACCGGTCGATTTGAGAATCTCGGCCCGCGCCATGCCTAAGACATCCTCGTTATTGGAGTTTTCCCAGAGGACCAGCTGTTCTATCAGCTTGAAGAGTCGCTCGCGTTCGGCTTGCTGTTCCTGCTCGGTTGGAAATTGCTCAGGATGGGCCGAGGGGTCATCGACGAGCGAGGCGAAGAGGACAGCGCGGCATGTTGCCAGTGGTTTGCGTGACCACCACAGATGCAGCGTCGAGGGGTGGCCGTGCCGGATGGATTTCTCGCGGGCCGAGGCGACGTTGATAGCGTTGAGCGGCAGGGCGACCTCGATCAATTTGGTGCGATAGGATGGTTGCATACTCATACGGGAAGAACTCCTCTGGATAGTAGTTTTGCTAGCTCATAATTGACGCTGGTTGCGCCAAAGTCCGGTTCGCGCCCGAATGGCCGCTTGACGTAGTGGGTAGTGGTCGTCTCGCCATCGATCAGGACAATGGCGAGGATGAAATCGTCGGGTTTGTTGAGCGCGGTCAGGATTTCGTTGCGCGTGACGGTGACAGTTGTGGCATCTTTGACGCGGCCTTTGACCTCGATGAAGCGCAGTTTGCCGGTGCCGGGAATGGACGATTCGATATCGTAGCCGCACTTCTCGGCGCTCACATCGCGTGGCACATAACCCAGCGCGCGTTCAGCCTGCATGACGGCCTCCATTGCCAGTCGCTCGACGCGGGCCGTTTCGTGTGCCTGCTCGTCGCTTGCCGGAGCGGCGATATCCAGCAGACGCGCCAATAGTGCCTGTGGGACGATCAGGGCGCAACCGATGACGACCGGCGGCAGCGGGGAGAGCTTGCGCTCCTGTTCCAGTTCGGCGACGCGGCGATCCAGCCGGTCGAGCAGTTCCTGCGCCCGGCTGCGGGCGTTGCGCGAGTTGAGGCGCGCATTGGGCCGGCCCGCCGCTTCCTGCATGCGCAACTGCTCGGCGCGGTTATCCCAGAAGCTGATCTCGGTCGTCAGCCGCTCGTTGACGGCGGCGATAGTCTTGTTGATCTGGGCCTCGCGCCGCTGTTTCACTTCGGCCAGGTGGCGCGGCACCAGTTCGGTGATGGCATAGCCGCGTGCCTGCCCTTCCAGATCGCCGGCCAGCCAGGATGCGCCGCGCAGTTCGGCAGCGATAGCCTGCTCTTCATCCGTGAGCGGGCGATAGTCGAGGAAAGGCGCGTAACCCGCGCTGCGCAGGGAACCGGCTTCATCCAGTTCGATAAAGTGCAACTGGCGCGAGACTTCGTGGCGCTTGCCCGCGCTGTCGTGGCTGGCATCCTGGATGGTCTCTTCCAGATAGAACAGCACGCGCATCTGCTCGCTCGAATCGGTCGGGTCCACGAGTATGGCTCCCTGTTTCAGCAGGTCGCGCTGCTGCTCCAGCACCAGGTCGAGCGTGGCATCCAGCAGGGGATGGCCGGGGGCAATCAAGACAGCAGGAGGCTTGCCATCGACATGGACGCGCTCCTTCTCAAAGACGATACGCTCGTAGCGGCGCAGGATGACCGCCCGGCTATCATGACGGGGCGGGCGCTGGCGAATGGCAGACGGAACGTTGGTGATCTCATAGCGTTGCGGCTCGCGCTCGTAGATGCTGCCGCCCAGGCGTCGAAAGGCTTCCAGGAAGAAGGAGGCGATGTAGTGCGGCTGCAACCGACGTGCCTGGGCGCGCTCCATCTCCTCACGAATCTGCCGCACGCGCACCACGTCCATCACTTCGTGCGTCAGGGCGCGCTCTTCCAGCAGGGTCTGCAAATGGTCGCGGTCCAGCGCCCGGTCAACCACGTGGAACAGGCGAGCGCGCACGGCGGGCTGCTCCCCGTAGCGAATGGCCTCCACGATCAGTTCGCGCAGGGAGCGATCTTCAAACAGTTTGTCGTTGCCCAGCACATCGAAAACCTGCCCGCCAAGGGCCTCGCGCTCTTCCGCCAGCTTGTGCAGCAGCGTATCGAAGACTTCGCCTTCGCGCGTATCAACGGCCACGAGATTCCACAGGTGGCAGACCTCCGTTTGCCCGATACGGTGAATGCGCCCGAAACGCTGCTCGATGCGATTGGGGTTCCAGGGCAGGTCGTAGTTGACCATGAGATGGGCGCGCTGCAGGTTGATGCCCTCCCCGGCGGCATCGGTCGCCAGCAGGATGAGCGTCTCTTTATCCTGCGTGAAGGCTTCCTGCGCGGCAGCACGTTCGGCGCGGCTCATACTGCCGTGAATGGTAACAACCGCCTCGGCACTGCCAAGCAGGGTACGGATGCGCCCTGCCAGGTAATTGAGGGTATCGCGGTGTTCGGTGAAGATCACCAGCTTGCGGCGCTGCCCTGCCGGGTCGAACATCTCCGTTTGCTGTTCAAGGAGACTAGCCAGTTCCTCCCATTTGCGGTCCGTCCCGCTGCGTCGCACCTGCAAGGCCAGCGCCTCCAGCGTGGTCAAGGTGGCAATCTCGGCTTCCAGTTCAGCGATGGTGCGGGCCGCCGATGCCTGATCGACGACCTGCTCCTCCGTCGCCTCGCGCTCGGCGTCCGGCGCGTCCTCCAGGTCGTCGAGATCGTCTTCGTCAAAGGATGGCAGGTCGGCGAGCAGTTCAAGCGGAGCCTGTATGTTCTGCAGTTGGGCCTGCTTTGTTTCCTGTAACCGGCGTTCCAGCCGTTCGCGCCTGCGCCGTAGGGATTGATAGATCGCTTCCGGTGAGGAGGCAAGGCGGCGTTGCAGGGTCGTGAGGGCAAAGCCAATGGTGCCCCTGCGGGCCTTCTCAAGGGCATCGGCGCGATTGAACTCGGCGCGCACGTAAGAGGTCACGGCCTGATAGAGCGCGGTTTCCTGTGGCGAGAGGCGGTAGGTGACGCTATAGGCGTAGCGTTCGGGAAAGAGCGGCCTGCCCTCGAAGGTGTAAAGCTGCTCTTTGACAAGGTGGCGCATGAGATCAGAGGCATCCACAACGTGGACGCCCTCGCGGAACTTTCCCTCGAAGCGGTCGGCATCGAGCAGGCGCAGGAAGAGTTGAAAATCCTCTTCTTTGCCGTTATGTGGGGTGGCAGTGAGCAGCAGCAGGTGGCGCGTGAGCGTGCCGAGCAGTTCGCCCAGGTGGTAGCGTTTTGTATACTTCGGCTCGCCGCCGGCAAAGGTGGCCGACATCTTATGCGCCTCATCGACCACGACGAGATCCCACTCGCTCTGCCGCAGCGTCTCCTGCGCGGCCTCACTGCGCGAGAGTTTGTCGAGGCGAGCGATGCATAGCGGCATCTCCTGGAAAGCGTTGCCGGAGACGGAGGCCTCCAGCCGGTCATTGGTCAGGATGGCGAAGGCCAGGTGGAAGCGGCGGGCAAGTTCGTCCTGCCATTGCTCGACGAGGTTGCCGGGAGCGACAATGAGGCAGCGCCGCAGGTCGCCGCGAATGAGCAGTTCTTTGATGAGCAGGCCGGTCATAATCGTTTTGCCCGCGCCGGGATCATCGGCCAGCAGGTAGCGCAGCGGCTGCTTCGCCAGCATGGTCTCGTAGACGGCGGTGATCTGGTGTGGTAGCGGCTCGATCAACGAGGTATGCACGGCGATGAGCGGGTCGAAAAGGTACGCCAGGCGAATGCGATAAGCTTCGGAGGCGAGACGGAAGAGCGAGCCATCGGCATCGAAACGCCAGGGCAAATTGGCGGGCACAATCTCCAGGCCGGCAATAACGTCCTGGTACAGCAATTCGCTGCCCAGCCGCCCGTCAGCATCCCGGTACACCACTTCCACGCCAACGGAGCCATGCTGCCTCGCGCTGACAATGCTGACGGTAGCAGCAGGCAGCAATCCCCTGACCTGCGCGCCGGGGACCAGTTCTTCCAGGGATGCCATCAGCGACCACCCTCATTTCCAGTACAGCAAGAGATGCTCCCACCCTCAACCGCTCACCAATACAGCAGTTGGTACAATACTCTTCTGATGATGTAGTGCTAAAGTGGAAATATGCAGTTCCAGATGGAACGGCTTTAGTGTAGCGTATTCTGGCAAGAAATGCAAGAGATAACGGAGAGGGGTGACAGCGATTTACAGGTCGATGATACGAGTACCCACCCGAACATGTCATTCTGAGCGCAGCGAAGAATCTGCGTGGTGAAGAATCTGCATGGTGAGAGGGATTCTGAGCGCAGCGAAGAATGGCAGGCTCATACCGAGCCTGGTTATTAATCTTCGTCAGGGACCGCGGCTGGTCCCTGCCCCGGTGGGCTACTGATAAACATCTCTTTCTGGGCAGAGGCGTATGGGAGTCGAACCCACCAGGGACCGCGCCGAGCGACCCCTCAGCCGTTTTGAAGACGGTGAGACCCACCGGGGCCCCTACACCTCCATGCTGGTTGGTGGGAATATTTTGCCATTCCACACCTCGCTTGTCAAGCAGGACATTACTGCTCTGATGATTCCTCAGAAGTGGGCCAGGTGACGGAAATCGGGCGGCTGGGCGGCTCCGTGCGAGGGATTCTTCGCTGCGCTCAGCATGACAGGCCCCGGAGACAGCCAGGTGTCTCCGGGGCCTGTCATGCTGAGCGCAGCGAAGAATCCCTGCCCATTTCTATAGAATCACCATATTACTGTTCTACCGTGTCAGGCGAGTTCCCGAATCCGTGCTACATTGACCTCGGTGAGGTCTTTTACCATCAACTCGGCCTTGCGCAAACCCGGCAGGTCGCGATTGCCCGCGACGGCGATGCAGCGCATACCGGCGGCGTGAGCCGCCTCGACACCCGCCACGGCATCCTCAATCACCAGGCAATAGACCGGGTCTATATTCAGAGCTCTGGCCGCCGCCAGGAAAATATCGGGTGCGGGCTTGCCACGTGCAACCGTCTCTCCAGACACAAGAACCGTTAGATATTGATTCAAGCCCAGTAGCTCGCTAATCAGCCGGATATTCTCCGCCGGCGTCGATGATGCGAGCGCCTGCAGGAAACCCGCCACGTGCAGTTCGCGCATCAATTCCATCGCACCGGGCAGAGGGGCTGCTGTTTCACGGATGTATTCTCGGTAGTATGCTTCTTTGCGGTCTGCCAGGGCGCGTGCCTGCTCGGAAGCGAGCGGCCCCCATTTTTCGGCCAGGATATCGTCATTGCGTTTGCCGAAGGTACTCCAGAAATCGGCATCTGTGAAAGGGATACCCTCCTCGCGTGCCAGGCGTAACCATGCGCGCCGGTGTTGCTCTGCGCTATCGATGATGACGCCGTCCAGGTCCCAGATGACAGCCCGTATGGGATGTGGCATGTATGTTAACGCTCCAATCTTTTTTCTAATCATAGCACACACCGCTTTCTCTAGACGCCCGGCAGGGGTAGTGTTACAATCTGAAAGGATTTTAGTAGTTTGGAGGACTATTCTGGATGAGTTATCGTACGTTCTATAACGAGGAAATAGAAACACTGCCTAAAAATAAGCTGAAGGCGATGCAATTGGAGCGTCTTCAGGCCATTGTCGAGCGGGCATATAATCAGAACCGGTTTTATCGTAACCTGTATGACGAAGTGGGTGTCAAACCATCGGATATCCGGTCGTTGGAAGATATTCAGAAATTGCCGTTCCTGGAAAAGAAGACGGTACGCGCTGCTTATCCGTACGGGATGGCTTTCGTCAAGCCGGGCGGCGAAGGCGGCGCGGTAGAGGTGCATGCTACAAGCGGCACGACGGGAAAGAGCGTGCCGGTGTTTGCAACGAAAAAGGATATCGATTACTGGGCGGATCTCAACGCGCGTGAGTTGTGGATGACTGGCCTGCGTCCTGGCGATATTTTGATGAACTGTTATGGCTATGGGCTGGCGACTGGCGGTTTTGGTTTTCATTACGGCGCTATGGCCATGGATGTGATGGCGATTCCCATGGGTTCGGATGCGCGCCAGCATGACCGCATGATTGACTTCATCGTTGACTTTGGCGTCACCGCCATGTGCATGACACCGTCGGTTGGCCTCTATCTTGGCGGGAAGGCGCGGGAGCGAGGCGTGGATTTTCGAGAAACCAGGCTCAAAATTGGTCTGTTCGGCGCGGAACCGTGGCCGTGGGAGACGCGTTTGAAGCTCGAAGAACTCTTCAATATCACCGCCTACGATGAATTTGGCATGACCGAATTTCTTGGCCCTGGCATGACCTGCGAGTGTGAAGTACGCGACGGCATGCATGCCTGGGCAGATGCGTTTCTGGTCGAGTGCATCGATCCTGATACAGGCGAATGGGTGCCGGATGGGCAGGATGGCGAACTGGTCTGGACGTGGCTCGCAGCCGATGGAACGGCCATGATTCGCTATCGCAGCCGTGACCTCTCGCGCACCTGGTGGGAAGATCGCTGTGCCTGCGGGCGCACGCATCCCAAAATCGGTGCGATCAAGGGGCGCAGCGACGACGCGGTCTCGATTCGCGGCCTGATCGTCTTCCCCAGCCAGGTTGAAGCTGCCCTGGTGAAGTTTCCCGAAACGGGCGCGAATTTTCGCATCATCGTCGATAAACATAATGGCCTGGATACGTTCGATCTCAAAGTCGAAGTGAAGGATGCGGCTCTGCTGAATAATGCTGAACGCGCCCGTACTTTGAGCCATGAGATGGCCGAGTCGGTCAAGGCCGTTACGGGGAATACGCCAAAGGTAGAGCTGGTTGCTCCTGATAGCCTGCCACGCGCCAGCGGCGGCGAGTCCAAGACCGCCAGCGCGCGCGTTGAGGATAGGCGCAAAAAGTAGCAGCTAGCGCATAATTCCTTGCATATACAAAACAATAACAATCGCGCCGATGCCATTATTAACCATGTGCAGCAGCATCCCCGGCCAGATCGACTTTGTGCGCCAGCGCAAGAAGGCCAGGGCCAGCCCGATAATGAACAGCACCGCGAACGAGCCTGGATCGGCGTGCGCGACCCCGAAGATGAGCGCGCTGAAGACAATCGCCCAGCCCACAGGCATGCCGCGCCTTAATCCTTGAAAGACGAAGCCGCGGAAGAAGATTTCTTCACAAAACGGCGCAACGAAGACGGCGACTAACAACGTGGCGTACGTGGTCAAGGGCGCTTTTTTGCTCTCCGCGAGCAAAACCTGGTCGTTGGTTTGCAGGTTCAGGTGAAATGCCGTAATCAGGTATTGATAGATGTTGTTCACGGCTAAAATGGCGATAATGAGTACTACTATCCAGAAAAATGTGGCACCAACGGAAAATTTGCGGAAGCCGAGCGCCTTTAATGATAATCTGGCATGGCGAGCAATCCCGCGGAATACAGCATTGGCATAATAAAAAGGCGCTATCAGGAATGCCGCTTCGATAATGGTCGAGAAAATCAGGGTGATAATTGCTGCGACCAGGTCCTGTTGCGGCGTGAGAGTTCCCGTACTGGATGTTTTGCCTCCGCCTATACTATTGAGCAAGAAGGCTAATAGAATCCACGGGACCAGTGTAAGTAAAATGCCCGTAAACGTTTGTCGTATTGTCCACGGCGCCTGGTCTTTTTCAAGAGGGTCGGCCGGCTGTGGTTGTCCCGGCGGCATGTATGGTGCGTATGCCGGCAATTTGCTCAAGTTTTCTTTATCGCGCTCTGGTTCAATCAAGTCATTCTCCAATTGTTATGGCAGACGATCTGGCGCTGTTCATCATGCCCTATGATGCCATCTTTCATATCAAGGCTATTGTAACAAAGAAGGGAATAGTTTGCTATGCCCTGTTGTTGAAACTACAGAGTCTTCGAGAAGGTATGAAGGTAGTCACAGAGGACGTGGCTATCGCAAGAATATGGTATACTACGTACATCACTCACTTATCGCAAGGGAATGATTATCTACCAGGAAGGACGAATTGTTGGCAGGTACGATAGAAACAAATCCAGCCGAAAACTGCAACTGGCGCAAGCATAAAAATGGTTGTCCATTTTACCGCGAGCGATGGTTTCCAGGCAACGATGTGGCCGCGGGGGAGCCAATGTACCAGGTTTTCTGCATGAAGAATACCCCACCCGTTACGTTTGAGGAACAAGAGCGCTGTTTACGTAGCAAGACATCGTGCTGGCGCCTGGCAAATAAACGCCAGGCAAAGTCAGAAGAGCAATCTCCAAGCGAAGAAACCCCGTCTGCCGCTCGTTAGAGCAAAAAAGGGCCAGCAGCCGAAACCGCTGGCGTTCTTCTCCGCACAAAATCTACCGGTTGAGGCATCAAAGACTACTTTTGTATAGTGCTACCGCATCACCTGTATTCATATCCTCTGTTGCTGTAAAGAGATCAACAGATTTGCCGGAGCGGGTAACCTGTGGATTATCTAAAGCGCTTACCGCGTGTTCATAATCGATACCCGCTTCGAGCATGCGCCGCAATGTTAAAGGTGGTTGCGTATGCAGGTCTAAGCCCTTGATCTTGCCAAAGAAGTTCACAATCTCAAACATCCCCTCAAATGGCCCGGCAGAGAGATGAACCGAATTGTTGGCTATGGTTACTTCCTCGTAACCATACTCCTGGGCGTGAGCATAGAGAATGCCGCGAATTGATCCTGACGCTGCTTTCTCAGGGAAGGTTGCGCCTACCATTTCGTTTTTCAGCGCTGACCAATCGCTATTGGAATGCAGCAACATCAGGACGATTTTATGAGATGGGTTGGTAAAGTGCGAGAGTTGCTCGGGATGAAATCCATTGACGAGGATGATTTTTCTGCCCTCTTTTTCGACAGGCCGGACGTAAAAACCACTTCTGATCTTGGCCGATTTCCCGGCAAACCACAGGCTATCAAGGCTAGAGCCGGTCTCCTGTGGGTATTCTTTCAAGTACTCATGCCCGCCCAGGATATCATATCCATCGATGGACATATCCAGGGCATCCGCAATCCTCTTTTTATCGCCGGCGTTGAGAACGTTAGAAGCAGATCGAGATAGAACATTGATGAAACCATAATGCCTGTTCATGATCTCCATCTCATCAAGCACGCGCCCGCCCACGACGGTAATGCCCTCGATATGTGCATCGAAGGATTTGATTTTATCGAGTACGAGATCAACAATCTTTTCCGATTGATGCCTATCCGGTACCAAGAATATCTCAGGCTTTGTGAATAGTAATAATTCATTGCGCCATGAGCCCTCACCGATTCTTGCCGGCTGGAGCTCTTCTACTGTTTCGCAATGGAACGCCGTCTCGGTGATTTTCTGAGCTAAGTCCGAAGTTGAATGCACTGGTTGTCTCCTAAAACATATTATGAAAATTGGTTGAAAAAGGACATGATCAGAGATAAATATCCTTATGAAAAATGGTGAGCTTTAATATGCCGCGACCGCCCTTGAGAGTTGGCGGCAGGCCCTTGTTATTTCGAGGCGCACGCGGCCAAGGTTACTACTGGGCGAGGTGGTGACGACAAGAATAAGTTCGCCCACCTCCGCGAATTGTACTGTGCCGGTACTCGTCTCGATAATGACATGCCGTAGGTTGCCATTGTTTATCTGTGTCGTATAATCGGAGATGGAACCAAAGATGGCTGCCGACATTGCGCCCAACATTTCCTCATCATCACTGTGCAGCGCCCCGCTGACGATCAAACCATCCTTGCCGACCAGTATGGCGCCCGTGATCTCGTCCAGTTCGGTCAGCCGTTGAAGAATTGTTTCCACTTTGGCCCTCCTTTTGTGTTAGCTCTGCCCTCTTGCCTTTTTCGCCATCGTGAGCGCTTTGTTATAAGCCTCCATGGCCTGTAAATACTCTCCCTGTCGCATATAAGCATCGCCCAGTACACGATATCCGGCTGAGTATTTGGGGGCCAGTTTGAGCAATGCGCGCAGGTTGCTGACCACCTCGCCAATGAGTTCAGGGGCGTTGCGTATGATGATGCGATATTCATGCATAGCATCGTCATACGCACCTGCCAGTTGATATTGATAGCCTTTCAACAGGCGCTCTTTATTGCTCAACTCACCCTCTGGCATCTTGCTGCCGGTTCCGCGCTCTCCGCTACGCCCCTTAAGGGCAGGAGAGATATCGGCGCGCGCTCCCGACTTCTGCATCGGCTGCAGGCGGATCGCCGGTCGCTTCATCGTTGTCTCCAGTTCATCTTCGAGCAGCGAATCGGCACGATAGGCAGGTCTGAGTACGTTTTCTTCTGCTGAGGCGGTATTGGCGCTGGCAGCAGGTGCGAAAGCCTGTCCTGGCGCTGCTTCCACATCCGGCGCCGGCGTTGCTTGAAGCTTCTGCTCCTGGGCCGCGCCTGAAATGGGTTGAGAAAGAGTTTCCGTTTCGGCAGCCGGATGAGATTCTTGCGGTGTTTCAGCCTGGGCAGTTGGCTGGAGCGCCGGCTGCTGTTGCAGAGGTGGCGGTGAAATCATTGCATCGGCCAGTTGCTCATGGACTGTCTCGCGGGCTTCTGCCGCCCATAACGGCTCAACGGGCTGTGGCTGGTCACCGGCTGCAGGCCGTTCAGAAGTTGGTTCAGTGATCTCAAACGGTTGTGCCACCTCCTCACGTTCGCCGGCTGTGATTGGTGCATTCGCTTGATCTGATTGATAGGACGGCGCGAAATTGGCAAGTTGCGCCAGTGCCGATGAGAGCGAAGGCTCCTCCTGCCCAGGCTCCGGCGCGATAGCGGAAAGCATGCCGGGTTCCAATGGAACAAAGCCCTGGTTGTGCAGGTCACGCTCCAGGTTTTCCATAGTAGCGAGGTACTGCTTTTCCTCTTCAGAAAGAGCCTGGCTAACTGGTGCAGCCGGTTCCTCAGGTTCAGGCTGTGCCTCTGAGGCCGGTGTAGCACTCCATGGCTCTGGCAAGGATATATCGCGCGATTCAGGTACAGTAGCAATGGGTTCCTCTGCTGGTGGTTCGTCCAGAGTTGCGGCCCCCAGCGATTTCAGCCATTCGGGCCAGCTGGTATCGTCATCCTTGTCGTCAGATGAGAAGAAAATAGGCTCTTCTTTCTGCTTCGTTGGAGCCTCGGAGTATTGTTCCCATGGGGCTTGAGCGGCAAGGTCTGGTTCTGATTCTTGCCGGGTCGTAGATGCGTACTCTTCCTGCTCCTGAATGTTATCAGACTGAAGCGGAGATGACGGCGCCGGCTCACTAGAGTGGGTACGATCACCCCTTGTAAGCATGTCAAGCCAGACAGGAGGCGTTGGCAAATCGGTTCCCTGGATGTTAGACTGCCAGGTATCTGTAGCAGCCGGTTCGGCACGGTTGATAGGGCTGAGATTATCCCACGTACTGGCAGCTTCTGGGGGCGTCGAGGATTGCATTTGCTCTGCCTGGTACCATGGCTGCTGTTCGAGAATTGCTGGATCAAAGTCCTCATCGAATGCCTGTGGCTCTTGCCAGCTTTCCTCGCCAGTTTGATTCGGCTGTGCTGTATTCATATGGGCCGCGTTCATCGGGTTCCACTGGTCGGCATTTTGAATGTTGTTTCCCGACCAGGTGGCGAAAGAAGACGATCCTTGAATCGCCGGCATTTCTTGTTGAGGCATTGACAGCGTATCGAGTTCGCTCCAGCTTTCCATATTGTGCCAGTTGCGAGAGGAATCGGAAGCTGGAACAGGACTGATAGAGCCATTAGCCTCACTAGTATTGGCCACGGATGAGGCGACGACAGGAGCAGAGACTCCATTCGCTTCCGGCAAGACGATGGGTTCTTGTTTGAGCAACATCAGGAATGGATCGCGGGAGTGATTAGCGGCCAGCTCGCTAAAAAGGTTGGAGGCCATGTTCATCTCAGGATCAAGCTGCCTGGCCTGCTGTACCAGTGTTTTAGAACGCTCGAAGTTTTGTGGTGCGGTGACATGAGCAAGCAGCAGCAGGGCTTTGACACAGCCGGGTATTTCATCCAGAATTTGCGTAGCCAGCTGTTCTACCTGGTCATAGAGTCCCTCGCGCCAATATGCTTCGAGCAGGCCGGTGCGAGCGTCGAGGCGATTGGGCGAATTGGCAAGCACTGCCTCCCATTCCTGGATGGCCTGAACGAGAAGATCGCCACGCATATAGAGCCGCGCCAGCCCTGCGCGTGAGAACATAAACCCGGGCTGGCCGCTTTTGGTACTCAACTGGTTAAATTCCTGGCGAATTTGCGGGTTAGCGCGGCTCAGTTCGTATGCCTGCTGGTAGCAATCGAGAGCAGTTTCAACATCAGACATCCGCTCGCTCATTAAGGCGCGATCACAGTACACAATGACATTCTCTGGATCGTTGGTGAGAATCCAATCGAAGATCTGTTGCGCGTCCTCAAGATGTCCTTGCGCCATGTACACCTCACCAAGGAGGCGTTGCACTTCGAGTGCGTCGGGAAAATAGGTGAGAAGGTACTGGCACCTGCTCATGGCTTCATCAATATGTCCGGCGCTAATGGCATCTTCGGTCTTCTGCAAGTATTCGCGAAGCATTGTTTGTGCCATAAAATCGATCTCCTCTCAGTCCCCACCTTTCAGCAGTTGGGTAAGACGTTCTGCTCGTGGTAAATCGTCTGGCCCGATAAGAGCCAGGCGCCGCCATTCGGGAGCAAAACAGCTTTGCGCTATGCGTTGAATATCTTGTGGCGTTACGGCGTCGATGTACTCTACTGTTTCATCGATATCTATAACACGGCCGCGCAGGCATTCCTGACTTCCCAGCCAGGAGGCTACCTGTTGCGTGCCCTCTAATCCTAATACCATGTTCCCGCGTACATACGCCTTGATCCGTTCAAGTTCATCAACAGGAACCGGAGTCTCACACAGTTCTGTCAGTGCGTCTACAATGGCCTGAATAGCCGGCTCAACTTGCGATGGGTCTACCCCCGCGCTTACTACAAAGTTGCCGGTCTCATAGTAGCTGTTAAAATAGCTACCGATATCGTAGGCGAGTCCTTTCTCTTCACGAATATTCTGGAAGAGCCGCGAACTCATTCCATCCCCTAGAATAGCATTAATTAACAGAAAAGGATAATAGTCGCGAGAAGAATAGGCTATTCCTAATGTTCCAAGGCAGAGATTAACTTGCTCTGTTTCTTTTTGTATCATAGCAACAGGTATTGCATCCCCTGGTGGCAGGCTCTCCGCCCAGTGCCTATGATCGCGGGCTTGCCAGTCTCCAAAAAGCTCTTCCACCAGCTGAATAATGTGCGTGTGTTCGATATTTCCGGCCACGCTGATGATGAGAGAGTTGGGTCGATAGTATTCGTCGAGGTAAGCAAGCATTTGTTTGCGTGTGATCTTTTCGACCGTTTTCTCAAATCCAGCGTCATCGCGTCCCAGCGGCAGGCCCGGCCACATCGTTTCATCGATCAGCAAGTTCACCCATTCCTGCGGTTCGTCTCGCGTGGAACTGAGTTCTTCGAGAATGACTGCGCGCTCTTTCTCGATTTCAAGCGGGTCGAAGAGCGGCCTGCGCACCATATCCGCCAGGACGCGCATGACCGGCTCTACATGTTCGCCGGGTACGCGTGCGATATAGTTTGTCAATTCTTTCCCTGTACTGCCATTGAAAACGCCCCCTACGCCTTCAATCGCTTCTGAAATGAGCCGGGCGGTAGGATAATGCTGCGTGCCTTTGAAGAGCATATGCTCGATAAAGTGCGAGATTCCTGCTTGTTCATCTGACTCATAGCGAGAGCCTACGGTAAAAAAGAAAGCGATACTGGCAGAGCGCATACCCGGCATTGAAGCGGTCAGTAGGCGAAGTCCATTGGGTAGCGTTGTTCGCTGGTAGTTCATCAATACAAGATACTTCCTTGGTCAATAACCAGAATGAGCGAGACGCAATGTATGAACCTTTGTATTGCGTGATCAAAAATGTCTCGCAGTAGTATAGACGATTTCATGATGTATCGCAATGGGAGATGGGGACAAAAGTAGCCATTTTGGATGTTTGCTACGAGGGTTCCCTTATTTGAGGGTGACCATGAGGCGACCGCCAGGGTATGTATTGCTCCTGGCGGTCGCTCTGTTTTTTTGTCCCTTGATGGCTCTTATTAGAACAGGCCGATGTCGTTGGCCAGATCGCCAAGCCCACCAAGCAGTCCATCTCCCTCGTCGCGGCGTTCGTATCTATCCCGCTCGAAGTCGCGTTCTATTCCATGCATCAGCATTTCGCCGCCAATGATAGCGGCAGCACCGCCGAGGGCGCCCATGGCGTATTTCCCGCCATCTCCCTGCAACATACCGCCGAATCCCCCCTGTTGCCCTTGCATTGGTGTGTATGAGGGCGTTGGGACAATTCCTGCCAGGCTGGTGTGGCAACCGGGGCAGTTGGGAGTTCCAACCGGAGCCATTGCCATGCATGTTGGGCAGCGCAGCACCATCGGTTGCTGCCCAACCATGGGCTGTTGCTGGTAGCCTGCCTGACCATACTGTTGCTGGTACTGGGGGTTATATTGCGGTTGTCCATATTGTTGCTGGTACGGCTGTTGTTGGTAGGGTTGCTGTTGATAAGGCTGCTGCTGGTACGGTTGGTACTGTGGCTGGCCATATGGTTGGGAATAGGGCTGTGACTGCGGATATTGCCCGGTTTGCCCATAGGCGGTTTGGGGAGCAGGAGTGCCCGTGGCTATAGGGCTGCCACATCCCGCGCAGAACTTCACGCCAGGATTATTTTGTCGCCCGCAGTTCGTGCAAAAGGCGGGCGCCGGCGCTGCCGTCGCAACCTGTGTAGCCGGAGCATGCATACTCTGCCCACAATTCGTACAGAAAGCATTACTGGTTGGAACTTCTGTACCGCATGCGACGCAGGTCTGCGTGAGGGGTTGGGATTGAGATTGTGCGGTGGCAGTCGCGACCTGTGGACTCAATGATGAGCCGCAATGCATACAGAACGCGGCCCCCGCTTTCACCGTTCCACTACAGCGCGGGCAGGTGCTGGTTGCGGCGGTATTGCTCGCGCCCGTGCCGGCTCCTGTTGGCTGTACTGGTGTGCCGCATTCTGGACAAAACTTTTTACCGGTAACATCATGGCCGCAAGAAGTACAGGTTGCCATGGATTTCACCTTCCTTATGACTGAGAATAGACGCCTGTTTAGTCTGATTGCAGTGTAGCACAGTTTGGTCGATTCGTCGAGATAGATTGGTAACTTTTCGGAAATGAAAAAACACCAGGGCAGTATCCTGGTGTTTTTTTCGTCTGGGGAATGAGGCGATCACACGCACTCTCTCAAAGCAGCGTTCCCGCTAATACCGCGCAACTTCATGAGGGCTACCACCTCAAGCTGGCGCACACGTTCGCGGGAGATGCCCAGTTCTTTGCCAACCTCAAGCAAGGTGCGGCTGCGTCCATCGCCAATGCCATAGCGGAGAGTAATCACCGCACGTTCGCGGGGTGTAAGTAGCGCAAGTGCGCGATGTAGTTCTTCGCCGAGCAGGTGTTGCGAGGCGGTTTCTGCCGGGGCTGGAGCCGCGCTGTCTTCCAATGTATCGGCCAGGGAGTAGCGCGCCTCATCATCGACAGGCGCATCCAGTGAAACTGGCTGCTCAATGATACCAAGCAAATCAACAACTTCTTCCAGATTGATGTTGCATGCCTCTGCAATTTGCTCGGGCAACGGATCAAGGCCGTTCTCCTGTGATAGCTGGGCGGCAACCCGTCGTACTTTCCGCAGGCGTGTGGCTACGTGTTCTGGCAGGTGGATCAGGCGCGATTGTTCGCCTGCTGCGCGGCTGACTGCCTGGCGAATCCACCACGTGGCATAGGTGCCGAAATGGCAGCCGCGGCGGTAATCAAATTTCTCCGCGGCGCGCATGAGCCCCAGATTGCCCTCTTGAATAAGATCGATAAGTGGGACGCCCGTGCTGGTATAGCGGCGCGCGATGGCGATGACCAGGCGCAGGTTTGATTCGATCAGCTTGCGGCGCGCCATTTCATCACCGGCTGCGGCGCTACGAGCCAGTTCGATTTCCTCGGCGTGGGTGAGTAGACCCAGGCCACGAATATCGCGCAGGTAGCTCTGAAAAGCATCCTCAGAGCCTTGCGCTGTGCGAGTACTCGCCGACCGCGTGCGCCGTTCGCGTAAAGTTAGTTCTTCCAGTACTTCATTTTCACCAATATCATCAGTTTCATCAAGCAGCGTGTCTTCCATATCTTCTATAGAAGGATCTGCAACCAGAGGTTCAGTATCGCGCTTAGAAGTGGATGTAACCAGGAATGTATCCAGATGGGTTTCCAATTCTTGAGCGGTCGCAGGGAATACCGCGGGCGCAGCCAGTATAGAACTAAAAACATCGCTCGTAGGATCGACTATTGCCATAATTCCACGCTCCCTTCGGGAAACTTACCGACAAAATCAGCTGTCGGACTCCTCCGTGTGGCCTCGTGGTCAGCACTCACAGGCCGGAGAGCAAACTAGTGCTGAACGTGCGTTTATGCTTACCCTTTTCCTTCCTTTTCTTCTCTTATTGTATAGAGTAGGCCAGACCATAGCATCAGGTGATTACCCTAGATCAGATCAGGTTCTAACCGTATCTTACGAGATGGAAGCGGGTTCATAAAGTAATACGATACAGCATAATAAACAGTTTTGATCATGTAAAAGCCCAGATAAGGACTTGTTCTTAATACGCAAAAAAATGCCAAATCGTTACGTTGTACTGCTGATTTCAAAGTATCCAGGCAACGGGCTTGATAAGGGCATCTACTGGTATATCACGGCTATTACACATATATGAACTCATTTGACAGTGCGTTTGCCTACTTTCTGGACGTATGAGAATGATGACCATGAAAGTAATCAGGGGTATATCAAAGTCAATCAAGGCTCATCGGGATTGGGATTCTCATTATCGAAAGGGTCATGCACGCCATGCCCGCGATCATAAAAGAGTTGCAACGGCTCGGCCAGGTGATCTTGATAATTGGGGCGTTTATGCCATTCCTTCAGTCTGGCCGTTTCGGCATCCATGGAAAGGTTTACACGGTCATTCGTGACTGAAGTGATGGCGTCGTAGGGAATGTAGCGATCCGTAGGGAAAAAGTAACCTTTGTGTACGAGAAAAGAATCTTCGTACACTTTCGCGATATGACCAATATCCTGGTCATCGGAGGTATACACATGCATATGCTCGTGAATATCGTGCTGGTTCCAATTGGGCATAGCCTCTTAACCCACTTTCTGTGATGATTTGTTCTGATAGGTTCCACGTTTTTTTATAACCGAAAGTTTCAAGGTACTGCTGGTATGAGGCGTTCGGGGATATATAAAACTTCTTCGATTGATCTGAGTCATATACTGGAAATAGACATGTTTAGAAAAATCTTCATAGGTTAAGGCGGTTGTGGAGGTAAAACGTGGAAGATGTGCATATTCACCCAACGGCAGATGTTGCTCCCGGCGCCCGTATTGGGAAGGGAACACGTATCTGGAATCAAGCGCAGGTGTGCAATGGCGCGTGTATTGGTGCGGATTGCAATCTTGGCAAGAATGTCTACATTGATGTTGATGTGGTGATTGGCGAGCGCGTGAAAATTCAAAATAATGTCTCGGTCTATCATGGTGTGACCATCGAGGATGGAGTCTTCATCGGCCCGCATGCCTGCTTTACCAATGATAAGCTTCCTCGCGCTATTACTCCTGATGGCCTGCTCAAGGGACAGGATGATTGGGAGGTCGGGTTGATACGGGTGTGTACAGGCGCATCGATAGGGGCGGGTTCGATCATTTTACCAGGCGTCACTATCGGTGCATTTGCCATGATTGGCGCAGGCTCGGTCGTGACTCGTTCGGTTCCGGCGCACGCGCTTGTGTATGGCAATCCGGCCCGGCAGCATGGCTACGTGTGTCACTGCGGCCAGCGCCTGCTGGGCGTCGAACAAATCTCCTCAAATCTGGATGGTTTTTGCCTTTCTTGCGACAGGCATGTGAAGATACCCTTTCCTGAAAGATGAGGCGGGCGACCACAAAGGTGCGCCCCAACTGGTATATTCGAACACCTTTTGTTTGAAGGAAATCCCCGTAGGGACAGCGACTTTGCCTGTCCTGGTGCCCCGACGAGGACAGGCACGAGGCGCTGTCCCTACAGAGTGGATTGATAAAGGAACAAGCATATGATTCCAATTGCCCATCCTCTTCCCGGCGCTGAAGAGGAAGCAGCTATTTCGCATGTTTTAGCCTCGGGTCAGCTGGCGCAGGGAGAACAGGTTGCCGCATTCGAAAGGCGTTTTGCCGCGCTCTGCCAGGTGCAGGAGGCCGTAGCGGTTTCTTCGGGCACGGCCGCGCTTCATCTTTCCCTCTTAGCGCACGGCATTGGGGCCGGTGACGAGGTGATTACCACGCCTTTTAGTTTTGCCGCGACCGCTAATGTCATCTTGCTGGCTGGCGCAACCCCCGTATTTGTCGATATCGACCCCGAGACCTACAACATCGACCCGGCGCAGGTTCAGGCGGCAATCACACCGCGCACGAAGGCAATTCTACCCGTGCATCTCTACGGCCATCCTTGCGATATGGAGCGCCTGGAAGCGATTGCCGTGACTAATAACCTGCTGATTATCGAGGATGCGTGTCAGGCACACGCTGCGAGCATACATGGCAAGCCGGTTGGGAGCTATGGCACGGGTTGCTTCTCTTTCTATGCTACCAAAAATATGACGACAGGCGAAGGCGGCATGGTTACAACAAATGATCCCGTTATCGCCAATCGCGTGCGCCTGCTGCGCAACCATGGGCAGGCAGAACGCTATCGCCATGTAGCACAGGGCTACAATTTTCGCATGACCGAGATGCAGGCGGCATTGGGCCTGGCGCAACTTGAAAAGCTGGAACAATTTACGGAACGGCGTATCGCCAATGCCATGTTTTTGACGGAGTGCCTGAGTAAATTCGTCCAGGTACCGGTGGTCTATCCGGAATATCGTCACGTCTTTCACCAGTATACGATTCGGGTGCCGGAGGGCCAGGATCGCGATGAATGGGCCAGGAGATTGCAGGCACGCGGTGTCGGCACCGGAATACATTATCCCTGCCCGATTCATAAGCAACCATTTTACGCATCATCTCCTGGTTTATTTCGCGTATGGAGTCCCTTGAAGAGTGTTTCCGGGGTGCAATTGCCGGTTGCGGAAGTTGCCGCGCAACAGGTGCTATCGTTGCCCGTTCATCCGGCCTTGAAGATGGAAGAACTGAAGAAAATCGCGACGGAGGTTTTAGCGCTATGCGATTGAGGGTAGCGGTTGTGGGTGCCGGTTCAATGGGCATGAATCACCTGCGTGTGTTGCGGGATTTCAGCGATGAACAGGTACTATTGGTAGGTGTAGCGGAAGCGCACGAACCCACGCTGCGGCGCGCAACAGGGCGCTTCTATGTCGCAGGATATACCGATTATCGTGAAATGGTGGAAAAGACCCGTCCAGACCTGGTCGCGGTGGTTGTACCAACCCACCTGCACTATGAGGTTGCCTCTTTTATCCTGGACCGCGGTATCAATGTCTTCATCGAAAAGCCTATGACCGGTACTATCGAGGAAGCGTCGGCGCTAAATGAGCTTGCTCGCGTCCGTGGAGTGAAAATAGCGGTAGGACACATTGAACGCTTCAACCCGGCCATTATACAGCTAAAGCAGCGTCTTGCCGGTGGAGAACTGGGTCAAATCTTTCACCTGCACGCGCGCCGGCTTGGCCCATTTCCCCAGCGTATTCGCGATGTCGGAGTCACGCTTGACCTGGCAACGCACGACATCGATGTCATGCGCTACCTGGCCGATTCTGAGGTCGAGCGGGCCTACGCTGAAACGCAGCGGCGTGTCCACGACCGCCATGAGGATGCGATCCTCGGTATCTTGCGCTTTAGAAACGGGGCGATAGGGATGCTGGATGTCAACTGGCTGACCCCTACGAAAGTGCGCGAATTGAGTATTACCGGCGAGAAAGGCATGTATCTCGTCAACTACCTGATGCAGGACCTCTATTTTTATGAGAACGACTATTCTCCGGCCAACTGGGATACATTGCGCACCCTCAAAGGCGTGAGCGAGGGGACAATGACCCGCCTCAAGGTACAAAAAATGGAGCCGCTGCGCCTGGAATACGAAGATGTGTTTGCCGCGCTATGCAGCGATACACTGCCAACAGTTACCGGTGAGGATGGGCTTGCCGTATTGAAAGTTGCACTGCAACTTTCCGGCGCCTCACTCCCAGGGGTGGACGTAAAACAGCAAATCCATGCAACTGTGAAAGTGAATGCCGAATTATGATGAGCAGGATGGGTGAAGAGAGTAAGGGCGACCCGATTCAAACGGTGGCCGTAGTTGGGCTCGGCAAAATTGGCTTACCGCTTGCTGTGCAATATGCCATGCACGGACGAAAGGTGATTGGTTGCGATATTAATCCCGAGGTAGTTGCTACGGTCAACGCCGGGCGAACGCATATCCAGGAGGAAGCGGAACTTGCTTTTGAGGTTCCCAGGCTGGTACGGGAGGGCTTGCTCCGCGCAACGACGGACACTACGAATGCGGTTCGCCAGTCCCAGGTGGTCGTCATAATTGTGCCGGTAGTTGTTGATGCCTGGCACGAGATACATTTCGCTGCGATAGATGTGGCCACAGCTGCCATTGGAGCAGGTCTGCAACCCGGCTCGCTGGTGATCTACGAAACAACTTTGCCCGTGGGCACTACGGCTCGACGGTTTCGCCAGATGCTTGAAGGAGCTTCACGCCTCGAGGCGGGTAAAGATTTTTACCTTGCGTATAGCCCGGAACGGGTGGCATCCGGGCATATCTTCAGAGACCTGCGTATGTATCCAAAGGTAATCGGTGCTATCGACGAGAGTAGCCTGGCCGCGGCAGAGTCGTTTTATCGCTCTGTGCTGGATACAGAAATTATTACCATGGCTTCAACAGATGAGGCCGAGTTTGTGAAACTCATCGAGACAACCTACCGCGATGTCAATATCGCCCTGGCAAACGAGTTCGCTTGCTACGCCGATATGCAGGGGTTGAACGTGAACGCGGCTATAGCGGCTGCCAATACACAGCCGTATTCCCATATTCATACTCCTGGCATTGGCGTCGGCGGCCATTGCATTCCAGTCTATCCTTATTTTCTTTTCAATGGGGTTGAAAAGGCAGTTCTGCGAACGCTGGCCGGTGCCAGTTTGCCGGTGTTGCTTTTGCCACAGTATGCCCGCCAGGTCAATGACGCGATGGCGGAATATGCGGTGCGCAGAGTCGAAGATATCCTTGGATCATTGGTTGGATTGTCTGTCTTGATCCTGGGCGCGGCGTATCGAGGAAATGTGCGGGAGGCGGCGTACACCAGCGCAGGATTGATACGGGACGCGCTGGTAAGGCATGGGGCAACTGTCTATTTGGATGATCCCCTCTTCACTAAAGATGAATTACATGCGCTCGGATTTACCCCTTTTTGTGAAGGGCTTGAGGATGAGGTACGCGCTATTATTCTCCAGGCCGATCACCAGGCCTATCAATCGTTCGATTTTAGCCGCTTTACTCACTGTGAACTCTTGCTCGATGGAAGACGCGCCTTCTCTCGCGAGAACATTGAGTCCCAGGGATTGCGGTATCTGAGTATTGGAGATGGGTGCTACAGAAGAGCTAAATCATTAAAAAGCAATCATAGCTTCGTCTCCGCGATTTCACTTATCAGGAGGAGCGAATAGTGCGGGTAGCATCGATTGTGGGGGCGCGCCCGCAGTTTATAAAGCTTGCGCCGGTCAGTGCCGCGTTACGTCAATTACATGAGGAGATCATCATTCATACGGGGCAGCACTACGATTATCGCATGTCGGCCCAGTTTTTTGATGAGTTGGCAATACCGGTGCCTGACTATAACCTCGGAGTTGGCTCCGGTTCCCACGCTATACAGACCGCACGCATGCTTGAATCCCTCGAGCCGGTTCTAATGCAGGAACGTCCCGACCGGGTCATGGTCTATGGCGATACGAACTCTACACTCGCGGGTGCGTTAGTGGCGGCCAAACTGCATATTCCCATTGCGCATGTTGAAGCAGGGCTGCGCAGCCTTAACCGTGCTATGCCGGAGGAGGTCAATCGAGTTGTAACCGATCATCTTTCAGACCGGCTCTTTTGCCCGACCGAAACGGCCTGCATGCACCTGGAGAGCGAGGGTATTACGCAAGGTGTCGAGTTGGTGGGGGATGTGATGTACGATATGCTGCTGCGCGTACAGCCAGAACTGGAGGCCCGTACCCGGTCGCTTTTATCCACCTATGGTGTCTCGCCGCGAGGCTATCTCTTGCTCACGGTACACCGGCCCGTCAATACCGATGATCCTGAAGCCATGAGCAGTATTGCACAGGCGCTGAATAGACTGGATATGCCGGTTATTTTCCCCCTGCATCCACGCACGCGCAAGCTGATAAAGGAGTACGACATCAAGTGGGGGGACTATATCAGGTTTATCGAGCCGGTGGGGTATCTGGATATGCTGGCGCTCGAAAAGTCCGCGTTTCGTGTGCTTACGGATTCAGGCGGCGTGCAGAAGGAAGCATTTCTGCTGGGTGTGCCCTGTGTCACACTGCGTGAGGAGACGGAATGGATCGAGACGGTTGAAAGCGGGTGGAATATGCTGGCCGGTTGCAGGGTCGAGGCTATTTTGGAAGCGGTAAACAGACTAGAACCTGAGGCATGTGCCATCAATCCATTTGGTAAGGGGGATGCTGCGCTGCGTATAGCACGCGGTTTATAGCTACTATGAGGGATGTAGCGTCCTGGGAGGGAGAAGATGAGAGATGAGCTATATACTGTTTGTAACGCCATATTATCCGCCGGAGAAAACCCCGCCTGCTATACGCATTAGCGAAATGGCACAGCAACTGGTGACGAGGGGCCATCGCGTTACCATCTTAACTACTTTTCCTAACTTTCCATCAGGTGTTGTTCCGCTGGAATACCGGGGCCGCTTCATTCAACATGAAGCTCGTAATGGAGTGCGGATTGTGCGTGCCTGGAGCTACATCACACCAAACAAGGGATTTTTCCGGCGTATTCTGGGGCAGCTTTCATTTGGTTGTATCGCGCCCTTGCTTGGGTGGAAAGACGTTGGTCGTCCGGACCTGATCATTGCCGAATCTCCACCGCTCTTTGATGCTATCGCGGCGCGCCTGTTGGCATGGGGCAAGCGCTGCCCCTACATTTTTACCATTGCCGATCTCTGGCCCGAATCTGCTGTTCAGCTGGGTATGTTGCGGAATCGCGTGGCAATCAGGCTGGCCGAATGGTTGGAGTGGTCGACGTATCAGCGAGCCTGGCGAGTATGGGCGGTAACGCAAGGTATTCGCGATATACTTATCGAGCGCGGTCTTGCCCCCGAACGTGTTTTTCTCCTGACAAATGGCGTCGATATCAACAAATTTCGCCCGCTGTCTCGCGCGCAGGCACGTGCCGAACTCGGCTGGGATAATCGCTTTACCGTTCTCTATGCCGGGACGCATGGAGTGGCACAAGGGCTGAATACAGTACTCGAGGCGGCCCGGAGAATGCAGGACAATGCAGATGTGCGTTTCGTTTTCGCCGGTGATGGCGCTGAGAAAGCCTATTTGATGACTCAGGCCAGCATATGGCACCTGGAAAATGTCTCGTTTCTGGAGCCGCAGTCGCATGAGCGTATGCCATTACTTCTTGCGGCCGCAGATGTGTGCCTGGTGCCTCTACGCAGGATTCCTTTATTTGAGGGAGCGCTGCCGTCCAAGATATACGAAATTATGGCCTGCGCTCGCCCTATCCTGTTAGGCGTCGATGGAGAGGCCAGGCGGCTTGCGGAGCAGGAAGCTGGAGCAGCAATGTATGTGGAACCCGAAAATCCTGCTGCGCTGGTATCTGCGATTCTTTCCCTGCGCCAGAATCCAGAAATTGCCGGGATATTAGGTCGACGCGGGCGCGCATTTGTCGCGTCACGTTATGACCGGGCAAAGCTTTGCGAGACGCTGGAAGCACAAATTGAGGCATTGCCTGGCAGGAAGCAAGCAGCTATCGAGGCAGCGGAGCCGGTTTCCGCAGGCACCGGGACTCGGAGAGGTTAGCTGTGCAATGAAGTATTTAACTTTTTAGACACTTTTATACTGAAAACAGGTAACTATCTATCAGGAAGAAGGGGAAAGGGAAGGAGGTAAGATATGCTGCCCAATCTTCAAGAACACAACGCTCGCATGAATGAAATCATTGGCAATAAGCTTTCAATTGAATATAACCGTAACCTTCCGTATGGGGCAAGATCGGTTGTGCCACGCACCTCTTTTATGTATGCTTGCTGGCAGGTCGCGGTAGACTTTGCCTTTGGACTGCTTGGTGTTCTGCTACTCCTCTTGATTTTGCCGGTTATGGCGCTGCTCATTTACCTGGATTCGCCAGGCCCCATTTTTTACGGCCAGGAACGCCTGGGATATATGGGGAAGCCTTTTCGCATTTACAAGTTCCGTTCAATGCGTCCAGATGCTGAGAGCGATGGCAGGGCAATATGGGCCGCCAGGCATGATACGCGGATCACACGGGTTGGCAGGGTGCTACGTGCCACGCACCTGGACGAACTGCCACAGGCATTCAATATTCTACGCCGCGAGATGAGCCTGGTGGGGCCTCGTCCGGAGCGAGAAGAATTCGCGCGCGAAATGGAGATGCTTGATCCTGCCTATCATGATCGTTTGCTGGTCAAGCCTGGGTTAACGGGCTGGGCGCAGGTCAAATTCGGTTATGGGGAGGGAGATCATAGCGAATTATACAAGCTGCAATATGACCTGTACTATATCGCCCATCGTTCGTGCTGGTTCGATGTTGTCATTATTTTGAAAACACTAGTTGAGGTATTACGCTTTCATGGAAGATAAGAATCGCCCTACGATCAGGAATAAAGTAGGAACTTCCCTGATGAGTAGACGAAAGCCCCGCGGGGCTTTTTTACCATTTGCTATGCCGCATATTACTCAGGCGGAAATTGATGAAGTGGTCGATACGCTGCGTAATGGTTGGTTAACGACCGGGCCGAAGACAAAACGCTTTGAGCGCGAGTTCGCGCGGAAAGTGGACGCTCCTTATGCCATCGCGGTTAATTCTGCTACAGCCGCGCTGCATCTTGCCCTTGATGCGATTGGCCTGCAAGCTGGCGATGAGGTGATTGTGCCGGTCTATACCTTCACGGCCTGTGCGGAGGTGGTGTGCTACTTTCGCGCGCGTCCCGTGTTCGTAGATGTTGACCCTGTCACCTGTAATCTCGATCCTGCCAGGTTGGAGAGCTGCATCACGCCGCGCACGCGGGCAATCATCGTGGTACACCTGGCCGGTTTAGCGGCAGAGATGGATGAAATACTGGCTATCGCGCATAAAAATCATCTACCGGTCATCGAGGATGCCGCGCACGCTTTTCCTGCCAGCTATCGCGGGCGCAAGATTGGTTCGATAGGGGACTTTACCGCATTCAGCTTTTATGCGACGAAGCCCTTATCTACAGGCGAAGGGGGTATGCTTACTACAGCAAATCCTGCCTATGCGGAACATGCTGCCATGATGTCTCTTCATGGTATTAGCCATGACGCCTGGAAACGCTATAGCGCCGAGGGCTCCTGGTATTATGAAGTGCTGCGTGCTGGCTATAAATATAACATGACCGATGTCGCGGCTGCCATTGGGTTGCATCAGCTGGCGCGCAGTGAGTGGTTATGGGAAAGGCGACGGGCGATTGCGCATCGCTACACAGAGGCATTTTCGCGCTGGCCTGAGCTGGAAACCCCGCCTGAGCCGCAGCATATCCAGCATGCCTGGCATCTCTACCTGTTGCGCCTGAGGCCGGAGCGTCTTTCTATTTCACGCGACGAATTCATCCGGGAACTAACGAGGGCAAATATCGGGACAAGCGTTCATTTTATTCCTCTCCACCTGCATCCTTTCTATCGAGAGACGTACCGGCTAAGTCCCGACGACTTCCCCGTGGCTCTGGAAGCATACCGGCGCACTATCTCGCTACCTATTTATCCCGGTATGACTACCGGTGATATTGAGGATGTCATCGCAGCGGTGGAACGCGTCATTGAAGCACATGGAAAATAGTGAAAGGAGTGAGTGGTGGAAGGCATGTATAAGCAGAGAGGGGGAAGGGCTATACGGGGCCTGATAAAGACGATCATGCCGGGATTGTACTCGAAAGGAGTTTCTGGTGATAGGCGCTTACTCGATATGGATTTTGCCGATCTGTTGGAACGAGAAGTCATTGCTCTTCAATCGGGCGAGGCGAAAGCAGTTTTGAGGAAAAAAGTCATTCTGGTAACCGGGGCAGCGGGGTCAATTGGTTCAGAATTGTGCAAGCAATTGCTGGAGTATGAGCCAGAAATGTTGATTGCGCTTGATACCAATGAGACCGGACTTTTTGATCTCGCAAATAGCGTGCGTTCCTATGCCAATGGAGGGTTGTTATTTCCATTTATCGGCGATATAAAGGATTTTCTACGGATATCTCGCCTGTTTGCGCAAGCTCGCCCTCAGATCATTTTCCACGCGGCGGCTTATAAGCATGTGCCCTTGCTCGAACAATTTCCCGACCAGGCTGTGCAAACGAATGCCATTGCTACTTACCAGCTTTGCCAAACGGCACAGAAATATGGAGTGGAGCGCTTCACTTATATTTCGAGCGATAAGGCCGCGGCCCCTGTCAGCGTGCTGGGCGCATCAAAGCGTTTGGGAGAGGTCATTGTGCAGTCGTTCGCGCAATCGGCGAGCTACAATACGCAATTTTGTGCCGTGCGTTTTGGCAATGTGATTGGAAGCCGCGGAAGCGTGGTTCCTATTTTCGCGGGCCAGATCGAGTGCGGTGGGCCAGTAACTGTCACCGATCCAGAAGCCACTCGCTATTTCATGACCGTCGCCGAAGCCTGTGGCCTGGTAATTATGACCTCTGCTATAGCAGAACAGGGTGGGCTTTATATGCTGGATATGGGAGAGCCTGTTCGCATACTGGATCTCGCGAAAAAGATGATTCACCTGTGTGGTTTGCGCGAAGGACTGGATATCCCCATCATGTATACGGGTTTACGTCCCGGTGAGCGTCTTCACGAGACGTTAGTGGCGGCCAACGAAGAGCCTGTTCCCACGATTCATAGCAAAATCCTGAGAGTAGTTCATACCCATGAGCTGCCTGCGCTCTCGACGATTACGCAGTGGATGCAGACTCTGGAGAAGAGCCTGCAGAGCGAGAGCCTGGAGCAACTGCGCGAGCAGCTTTTTGAGATGGTGCAGGTTCATGAGTTGGTGACCACAAAATAAAAAAGCAGTGTCAATTCCTGTAGAAACGGTGGCACCCGGTAATGAGGAGTGAGAGAAATGACCTTTGCACAATATTGGGCGGTGATAACAAAGCGGTGGAAGTTGATTCTTTCCTGCTTCATAGTGGTAGGGCTGGGGACATTTATCGTCAGTAAGCTTATGACTCCCCTCTACCAATCATCCGTGCTTGTAGAGGTTGCTATCCAGACGGGTAGCAGCCAGGCCGATTACAATAGCTTGCTGGCGAGCGATCAGCTTGTTCAAACGGAGGCAGAGTTAGCGACCAGTGATTCCGTACTGCGTGAGGTTGCTACGCATTATCCTGGTTTAACGGAGCAACAACTCGCCGGCGAAGTAACATCAACAACAAAAATCAATACACAGCTTTTCGAGATCGATGTGCTGGATGCAAGTCCAAAGCGGGCCTCAGACCTGGCAAATGATGTTGCGCAGACCTTGATCAAGCAGCAGTTGCAGCTGGTGCAGCAAAACAACCACCTTGCACAGCAACAACTGCAGCAGGACCTGAATAATACGCAGCAAGAGATCGGCAATGTCTCCAATCAGATAGCAGCATTGCAGGCGCAGGGAGAAAACCACACCCGTATCGCTGCCCTGCAAGCCCAGCTCAGCGGGTTGCAACAACACTATAACCAGTGGGAAACCGCCCTGGCACAACTCGAGTTAACGCAGGCACAGGGTGGAGATTTCTTACGTATCGTTCAGCCCGCCCAACCGGCCACCAGGCCTGCGCAGCCAAATGTGCTTCTGAATAGCGCGGCAGGTCTGGTGGCCGGTTTATTCCTGGGTATATTGCTGGCGCTACTTTTTGAGAATCTGGACACCCGCGTGCATTCAACCGAGGAACTGGGCGAATTATTGGACTTGCCCGTACTTGCAACCATCTGGCGGGCTACAAGTAACAACCGGGAAGATGTGATTAATCCGACCGGCCACAATGCTAATAACGAGGCCTATCGTATCTTACGCACCAATATTGGTTTCTCAGGGATTGATAAACCGCTGCGTTCTTTGATAATCACCAGTGCGGTTCCCCGCGACGGTAAAAGCGTTGTTGCTGCCAACCTGGCGATTTTTATGGCAAAGGCCGGCAAGAATACGCTGCTTGTCGATGCAGACCTGCGTCTCCCTACTTTGCACGAGAAGTTTGATTTTCCAGGGGACAAAATGGGCTTGAGCAATGCTATTCTGGCCTTTAGTGCTGCCACAATCCCTCAATCTCCTCTACAGCAACATGCTGTTCCTGGTGGGCTTGCCAGGCAACAGGGTGTTGTTTCCATAGCCTCTCCGGCGCTTGATCCTTTTGTCCACTCTGTAGGTATTCCAAACCTGCGTTTTATGCCATCTGGTCCGCTTCCGCCCAATCCTTCGGAATTACTTGACTCGAAGGCTATGGACCGTCTCTTTAAGGCAATTGAGAATTACGGAGTTGAAGTGGTCATCTTTGATACCCCACCGATACTGGGTTTATCCGATGCCAGCATTCTGGCCTCAAAAGTAGATGGAGTACTGATCGTCGCGGATATCAATCGGGCCAATAAGAAGAATCTCAAGCAGGTGAAGGCTATTTTGATGCAGGCGGGCGCGCGTATTGTCGGCTGTGTTGCCAATAAGCAGCGCCAGGCCCGTCACGATAAATCTTACTCCTACTACTATTACTATCATGGTGATGAGCAAAAGCGTAATGGTCGGCAGAGCCAGGCTCCCCAGCTTTCTGAGGCTCCCACTTCACCCGTGAGTATTTTCGGCGTGGCCCACAAGCGATGAGGAGAGCCAGGAATGAATTTTCACAACCAGATGAGGCGCCCCAGTAGGGACAGCGGTTGGTCCCTGTCCCGGTCGGAGTACAAGGACAGGGACCAACCGCTGTCCCTACTGGGGCGCCAGTACGTGAGGAAAGGGAGATGGCAAGGTCCCAGAAAGCTGTATCTCCTGGCTTTAGTGCTTTTGTTGTTGGGCCTGCTGCTATCAGTACTGGGGGTCGCCGGAAATCAGATCTATCATTCGGACTATCAGCAGTATCTCTCTCTGGCGGAGGCGGGAATGCAACACCTGCGCTCGGCGGAAACTCTTTTAGAATCGCTGCCTCAGAAGCCTTTTGACGCCGGTACTATCAAATCCGCCCGGCAAGAATTTGCTGCCGCGCATACCTTGTTTGCTCAATTAGAGGGCGACCTGCAATCAATTCCGGGAGTAAGTACACTTATCCCCGTCTACGGGGTGCGCTTGAGTACGGCCTTACACCTGGCCTCTGCCGCGGCAGCGTTATCTCAAGCCGGGATGATCGGCTGTACAATCCTGGGCGTAGTCACGACAGCCTTTAGCGATCCATTGAACACAAAGGCGCATGGGTTGACGATGGCGAATTTGAGCCTGATAGATCGCGATTTTGAGCAGGTGAAAGCCTCTTTTGGCCAGGCGCTTGGCGAGGTGAGCCAGGTTCATCCCAACGACGTGCAGTTCATGTCACAAATCGCTGCCACATTTGCGACATTCCAGAGGAATGTACCCATGCTTAAGGCCTGGCTGGATGCGCTTGGGAATCTTCTCCCTGTGCTGCCCGCAATTTTGGGCATCAGCTCTCCGGCAAATTACTTGATCGAGGTGCTTGATTCGACCGAATTGAGGCCGGCGGGTGGTTTCATTGGCAACTATGGTATTGCCACGCTTTCCGGTGGGCGGCTGGCCTCTACCCACATCACCGACGTAGATTTGCTTGATAAGCCTTACGAAATGGCCGGGCATCGTATCGCTTACCCGCTATCATATACCTGGTTTCAGCATTACCTGGTTCCGTCTACCTGGAGTTTTCGCGACTCCAATCTCGACGCCGATTTCCCAACGGCTGCCAGGTATGGGGAAGCAACGTACAAACAGGAAGGTGGCAATATTGCTGTACAGGGCGTGATTGCCATTACCCCCGCGCTCATTCAAAAGGCGCTCGCTATCACCGGCCCGATCTACGTCCCCGAGTACAAAGAGATGGTTAGCGCCCAGAACCTTGTTGCCCTGATCCATTTTCACCAGCTTGGAGGAAGCGCCGCCGGCGAAGGAAGCGACCTGATTCCCTCGCCCGATGGACATTCATCGCTGCGCAAACGCTTTACAGAGTTATTAGCGGAGCATTTTTTTGCTCGTGTTCAGCAACTTTCCGCCAAAGCATTGCCGGAGTTCCTGCAGCTGATGGCGAATTCGTTGCGCACCAAAGATATTCAAATGTATTTCAACGCCGCCGGCGCGGAGCATATCCTGCAACTCCTGGGTGTGGATGGGACGATTCAATCGCCGCCGGGAGATCACCTGTTCATAGTAGATGCCAATATTTCACCCAATAAAGCGAACAGTTTTATTGTGACGACGGTGAATGACCAGGTGACTATTGATGCCCAGGGGAATGCGCATCACCGTACCAGCATCAGCTATGCCTGGACATTGCCGGGAAAAAACTATGGCTCTCCTACCTACCGCGACTATACGCGCGTCTATGCCCCATTGGATAGCATCTTAACTGACCAGCATGGCTGGCTGCCACAAGGAACCAGTAAAGCTTTTGGCAGCGAGGTCTGGGCCGGATTTTTTACCCTGGTCTATGGTCAGACCCGTATGATTACCCTGGTCTGGACCAGCCCTGGCGTGGCTAAAAAGGACCCGAACGGCTGGAACTATCAAGATTTATTACAACGGCAAGCCGGGACGCAGCGCCTGCTAAAAATGCAGCTAGTACTCCCGTCATGCAGCATCATCGCCGGCAAATCCGTGGGTTTCGTATCCGAGGACGGCCATATGGCTATACTGAGTGAAGCCTGGAATGAAGATATCAATGTAGGGCTTGATTATCAGGCCTGCGGATGACGAGGTCAGATTTGCGGCGATAAGTAAACTGTAAATTAGAAAGTGGGGTGGGGAAAGGGATCATGATCGATACGCACCTGCATATCTTGCCCGGCGTTGATGATGGGCCGGAGTCGTTGGAGGAAGCACTGGCGCTGGCACGCGTGCTGGTGCAGGAGGGTATCTCCGCCGCAATTGCGACCCCCCATTATAACGATGAGTTCCCGCGGCGCTCGGCTGCGGAAATTGCAGCCCGTGTCTATGATATGCAATACGCGCTGAATCGTAGCGGTATCCCATTACGTCTCTTTCCCGGTCACGAAGCGCTTATCAAGCCAGGATTGCTGGAAGATATCCAGGCTGGCCGGCTCGCGACGCTCAATGGCAGTCGCTACCTGCTGCTGGAATTGTGGAACAATGCATGGCTGCCTGAAACGGAGCGCGTGATTTTTGAGCTGCGAGCTGGCGGTATTGTGCCGGTAATTGCTCATCCCGAGCGCTATCGCGCTATCCAGCAGGACTCATCTCGTCTAGCTGCGTTACAGCGGCAGGGAGTGTTAGCCCAATTGACGGCCAGCAGTCTGATAGGTATGCAGGGACGAACGACGAGGCGCTGCGCCGAAATGCTTCTCAAGAAAGGGTTGATTCATTGTATCGCCAGCGACGCGCATGGGCTGCGGAAGCGAGTGCCCGGCGTTGCGCGGGGCTTGCAGTGCGCCGAGAAATTGCTTGACAGGTCTTCTATCTATCGCATGATAGAGGGCCAGCCGGCAGCAATTGTGAGTAACAGGTAATGTGGTTGTAGCGGTGTAGGGTTGCTTGCTAATATAACAGGCTCGATAGGAAATAGAGTGGTGTTGAAAAGCGGTATATTCGGGCAAAGAACTATAGGCGAAAAAGGAACAGGTCTATTATCTCCCTCTTCTATTTTTCCTCTGATGGGGCTGCTATTGGCGGTCGTATTGGCTGTTATACTGGGGAGAAGAGATGAGGCTACAGATGCGTTTATTGCCGGGGCTATTTTATTCGCGCTTGTGCTTATCCTACAACAGCATGAATTAGCTGTAGTGATGGTAATTGCCGTTCATCTCTACATAGACTGGTATCTGGGATACAATTTAGCCGCATTGGTCATGGAATTTCTGTTACTGGGCGCCCTCTTTTTAGCTCGAACAGCCAGGTACCACTGGACGGTTCCGCAAGGTCTATGGCTCTGGGGGCTATTGCTAGCAGTCAGTCTATTGCCCGCGACCCAGGGAATTACCCTTTCTGATGGTTTTTACTACTATTTCAATGTTATTTTTAATTCGTTCATGATATTCTGGATAGGATTAGTTCTCGCCAGAAATATTGCATCTGTTCGACGCTTTTTCGAGATATTTTCGGCCTTTTGTACACTGATGGCTATTCATACCATCATTCAGGCTACGACCGGTATATTTCTGCTTGCTTCATCGCGCTTTAACGCTTACCTGGCGCTGGTGTCAGATTATACACTGGCTTATTCGGATATCCAGCGCGCGGGATCATTTTTTGTGAACCCTGATTCGAGCGGCAGTTTCTTTGGCATCGTAATCTTTGTTCCCCTTTGCCTCTTTTTTTGCAGTCGTTCTTTGCCCAGGAAACTCTTCTACCTTGCCGAATTGCTGCTGATGTTAGTAGCATTGCTTTTCACGTATAGTACCGGCGGGTGGGTGGCAGCAGCAGCTGGTTTCCTGGTTTTTATGCTATTTGTTGGTCATAACCGCTACCGTTTGCTACTGCCATTTTTCTTTGTCCTCATTATCTTTGCATTAATAACTTTTTTCCCTGAGCAAATCAACCTGCAAATCCAGCATGCGCTTACTCCGAGCGAGGCCTCGTTACGCGAAGCCGCATGGCAGACGGGAATACAAGTCATCCGTGCCTTTCCTTTAACGGGTATAGGCCTGGGTCGTTATGACTATATTGTGAGAGCAGACCCCTATCGAGTACCACAACAATACCGGCCTCTGGCCCATCCGCATAATTCGTATATCGAACTCGCGGCTTTAGGTGGTGTGCCAATCCTACTCATTTTTATGGCGCTGCTTGCATTTACATTCTGGCTGGGAGTTCGCAACTGGCACCGGATAAAGGGGCAGGCAAGTTCGTTATATGCCGGCGGCCTGGCTCTTGTAGTTGCTTTAAGCGTTAATAGCATGTTCATTCCCGGATGGACTCTCCCACCCCTGGTGGTGATAGGCTGGTTGATTCTTGGTATCATCTCTTCTCCTTTGCCTTTCAAAAATCAGGCTGTCGAAACGGAGAAGAAGAATACGTAGTCGATGAGAAGAGTCTTTATTCCCATGAGTAGATGGACTGGCAAAATAGAAACGAAGCTCCGACTCACAGAGGCCCGGAATAACGCTATATTAGCTCAATATCCTGTTGACTTAGCGCCTCTAATGCAGGACAAAAAGGATACTTCAGGCTTTAGCAGAGAAAAAAGGAGCATTCATCCTGTTGAGTGTCATCCAACCATTGTCGCACAACATGCCCTGGTTCATTGGAACCAATACATTACAAATGCTGCTGAATCGCAATGTAGCAAGTTCCTGGTAAGCGCAAACTGGCTTATTGAGAACGAGCGGCGCATTGGTAAGGATGCTGGCGGATGGCCGATCTCTTTTCCGCATCCTACGCTTCCTGGTGGAGATTCCTGGCTGTCAGCGTCAGCACAGGGAACTGCAATCTCTGTTCTCCTGCGCGCCTATCAGCTTACTCAAAAAGAAGAATTCTTTGAGTGCGCGCAACGTGTAGCTCGTACTTTCGAGCGAGATATACTTGATGGTGGAGTAAGTGTCCCAATAGGTAAAGAAGGCGTCTTTTTCGAAGAGGTGGCCATTTATCCTGCGTCACACTCCCTGAGCGGTTTCATCTTTGGACTGCTGGGACTCTATGAGTATGTGGCAGTCACAGGAGACGTTGAAGTTGAGAAGCTGATTGCACGGGGCCTCGCGACGATGCACGGCCTTATCGCTGAATTTGATGCTGGTTTCTGGACGCGGTTTGATCTGCTCCACCGTGATCTTGCGACACCGGCGCAGCTGGTCTTGCAGGTTGAACTGCTTGCGGCTCTTGCCAGGCTTTCTGGTTGCGATCATTGCTTGCGGCTGGTTGCACGTTGGCGTCGGTACCAGCATCAATTCGGCTCTCGCCTGCGTTACCAGCTTGTAAGTTATTGTCGCCTCTATAGTCGTGCAATTTGGGGAAGAGTACGCGATGCTCTTTTCCCCGAAGCTCAAACTTCGTCTATCCTGCGTGTTTGTGTGCCGGTTACTGCAATGCCCGTTATGGGTGGCATGCATAGTGTCCTGGCAAAGATAGCGCGGGTGACCTCCGATATCTGGCGCATGGAGTACCTGGCGCAGGCTGTGGGACCAAATCCTGATGGCCTGGTTATCCATAAGTTCGGTACAGCGAAGATGGCTCCCTGGCAGTTTCCTGCTGTCTGGCTCTATTCGCTCGCGGCGGCTCGAAAGTTATGTTCGCTTATGGCTCATGGCGCCCGTTACGATCTTATTTTGACGCAGGATGGTGTCTTCACTTCTGCTTTTACTGCGCTTCTGGGCAGATTAGCCGGTGTGAGGATAGTATGCATCGACCATGGCAACCTGAGATTGCTCAACAGCCCTGTTTATCGCGCCGAGCGCCTGCAAACGCTGTCTGAGATGCGATGGCCCTCGCGGTTGCTGAGGCGCATCTTGTTTAAGTGCTACTGGCCTTCGCTTTCCATCCTTGCGTGGCTTTCCGCTCGTTTTGTCGATCATTATTTCATTCCAGGCGTTCCTGGTGATGGGACGGAAGACGTACTCGCGCAACTTGGCGTGCAGCAAAGTAGGATTACGCGCTTCGCGAATATGATAGACGTGGATCGCCATGTCATTCCCGATGAAGTGGCGCGGGTACGTTCACGTGAGGCATACGGCATTGCCGGGAACGCTATCGTTATCGCTATGATCTGTCGCCTCGCTCCTGAGAAAGGAATAGACACCGCGCTGGAAGCAATAAGCCTGGCGCTTTCCTCGCTTACTCCAGAATTGCGAGGGCGAGTTCGCATGATAATCGCGGGCGATGGGCCGCTGCGGGCAGAGGTTGAGGAGGATATCCGCGGACGGCAGCTTGAGCAGGTATGTTTGCTGTGGGGCCAGGCTTCGCAAGCAGATGTCATTTCGCTGCTTGGTATAAGTGACATATTCCTGTATACGAGTAGACGGGGAGCAGGCTATCCTATGGCGATTCTAGAGGCAATGGCATCTGAATGCGCAGTCATTGCCACAAATGATCCCCTGGCCAACGAATATATGCTGGCAGAGGGGCGTGGCATCATCGTGCCTATAGACGATGCGAGAGCGGTAAGCGATGCTCTTGTATCGCTGATACATAATGGGCAATTGTGCCGCCTGATGGGGAGCAGGGCCAGAAGCTATGTGGCGGCTTACCATAGCGCCATAACATTGAGGCGATCCTTACTGCGCGTAACCCATTGGTCGTCATTGGATGAGTCTTTGCAGCTTGAAAGCGTTGAGAGACAATGAATGTATCAGGGGACGAGTACAGCCGGGAGAATGTCACCGGTACTTACGCTTTCGAGGATGACTACGTTGACCAGTTACCTACGCTGCCGGTTCCTGTATTCGGAATGGAGCAAATCCCATCACAACTGAATGTTAGATTAACGAACGAAAACGCACACCGGCATGGGTATGGGACTCAGGATAGTTTGCCTTTCTATGATATGCAAACCTGGTATTTGCCGGTCGTCCATGCAAAACATATCCCCAGAGCTAAGATAGATGTTCAGGCAGCCGGCGCCTCCGATGTGGATAGCTATATCCTGCTTATACGCAACCTGGTGAAGAGTTCGGGTGTTTATGCCTTATCTGCGATTGCCGGTCCGTTAATTTCCCTGGCCCTTGCGCCATTTTTGACGCACTCGCTCTCGCCTACTGATTATGGTATTCTTACCATCCTTAGCACTGCCATCTCTCTTGGTGCGGGCATCACACAAATGGGTCTTGCAACGGCATTTTTCCGTGCCTACAACTATGACTATACATCTCCCGGTGATCGACGCTATGTTCTCGCGACCACCACTCTATTGCTCTGCCTTATCTCAATTCCGGTCGCCATTGGAGCCGCAATCGGCTCTTCCTACCTGGCGGATCTCTTACTGGGGAGTTCAGTGCCTGGGAGTCTTATCGTCATAGCAGCGGGTGTATTAGTCGTACAAAATCTATCCGTTCCGGGTTTCGCCTGGCTGCGCGCGGAAAGTCGCGCGCTTTTCTATTCTTTGTTGTCGGTCAGCAATGTGCTTATCACCTTGATAGCCAACCTGGTCCTGGTAGGCGTGTTTCATTGGGGTATCACGGGATCGCTGATTGCTATGGGCCTTGGATATAGCGGCACAGTACTCTGCACGATGCCGTTTATCCTGCTGCATGCGGGTGCCAGGATACGTATTGATATCGCGCGGAGCATGCTATCATTTGGAGCGCCGCTTGTTCTCAATGTGATTTCCTACTGGGTGCTGCAGGTGCTTGATCGCTACCTGCTGAGTCGCTTTGGCTCGCTCGCCCAGACTGCCATGTACGCGGTAGTTTATACGCTGGGGTCGGCCCTGTCTGTGGTAGTCATCGCGCCTTTCACACTGGCCTGGCCTACGGCGATGTTTGCGATTGCTAAGCGTGACGATGCGTCTCAAGCCTTCCGGCTCTTATTTCGCTGGCTGTGTATCGTGCTGCTCTTCTCCGCGTTTGGCCTGTCGCTTGCCGGCCAGGTACTGTTGGACTGGCTCTTCCCGCCGGCTTACCATGCAGAAGCGCTGATTATTCCTGTCGTCGCCGTCTCAATTGCGTTCTATGGCGTCTATTTCATCTTCATGATAGGAGCAAACATTACGCGTAAAACCTGGTTAGGCGGCGTGTTTGTGACCATTGCGGCCATCGTCAATACCGCCCTTAACCTGGTTCTCATTCCACAGGATGGCGCGATGGGAGCTGCTCTTGCAACCTTAGTCGCATACGCTGTACTTGCCGCGATAGCCTATGTAGTGAACCAGCGCATCTATCCTATCCCTTTTGAGATTGATATCTTCATTGCTGCTCTGCTGGTTGGCGCTGTCCTCTATCTCGGCAGTGAATTCCTGGTAGGATTTCGGGTAACAGAAAGCTCCCTGGGTATCTTCGCAATAGCAGTTGGCCTTTATACAGGTATCCTGATACTGCTGGGGAAACTTCCATACCGGCACGTACCAGGACGAAACGGATAAGGCATTATTGTTTACCGATCAGCTTTAGAACGTGGAGGAGGTTAAAACGTATGACATCTGCAAGAGTAGAAACATGGTGGCATAAGAGCGCCAGGTGGTTAGCGACAAGTACTTTGAGAGTCCTGCCTATACCACCAGCGCAGAAGTGGCGACTGGCAGGCGTCATTGCTGACAGGCTAGAATCCCCGGCCAGTCCATCGAAGGTGGTATGGATGGCAAGTGGTTTCAAGATGCTGTTGGACCTGGGCAAGCCATATGAGCGACGGAGCTATTACACAGGCGTATATGATGCTCATCTCACACGCCTGTGTAAGCTGCTCTTGCGTCCTGGAGATACCGTGATAGATGGAGGAGCGAACATTGGGTATATGTCGTTATTGGCAGCCAAGTGCATTGGCAGATATGGCTGCGTCCACGCTTTTGAACCTGTTCCGCCGACATTTGAGATTCTCAAGCAGAATATACAATTGAATGGCTGCTCTAACATTCGCGCTAATCCCCTGGCGCTTGCACAGAAGGTGGGAGCGTTATGTTTTGCCTTGCCTGTTGATGCTGGCACCGGTAAAACACTCGACCGGCTTGCGACGCTGGCACAACTGCGGGACGGCTCGCGATTTGAAGTCCCTGCCTGCCCATTAGATGAGTATGTGGCATCATCGGGCATTACGTCGATCAGGCTTCTCAAGCTGGACCTGGAAGGAGGTGAGGTAGCCGCGATTGATGGGATGCGGCAATTGCTAAGTGAGCAGCGTATTTCGTATCTCATCAGCGAGTTCAATCCACCTTTGCTCGATCAACTGGGTATTCCTCATTCTGCCCTACAAGAGACTTTGCGGAACTATGGCTACAGTTGTTACCGCATTCACTACTACGTCGGATTCGCGCGCCTGGAATATCTGCAACTACTAGATACTTCCTGTGAGAATGTACCTGGTGAATTTGGTGACTATCTCTTTGTTGCTCCAGGACTACCTGTTCCTGGCAAGAAGCGATAATTGTAGTTAGAAGAAGATGAGTTTAACATAGCCGGACTATGCATTGTCGTTTTGCGTGGAAGCATCCATGCCGGGGAAAACTGCTGTTTAACCCGGTATCTTAAAGCAGCAGTGTATTCCCTGGGCCTTTTCAAATGAAATGCTGTGAAGATAAAAAGATAGGGGAATTGATAATGACGGAGAGAAATTCTTCAGCCTGTGATCGCTGTTTCCTGCCTGTAGAAAGGGGAAAAGCTTGCGTATTCTTTATATTCATAACATCAACCGGGTAGCTGAGACCTATAGTAAAATGCTGGCTCAGCACGGTCACCCGGTAGATCTCTATGAACCCAACCTTGTGGGGGGAGCTGCACCCCTGCCGGTAAAACTTGCACTCATGCCTGCGCGTGTTATCAGCCTGCGGAACATTGTAAGCAAACTGAACTCGAACTATTTTGATCTCGTGCATATTCACTGGGCCACATATGGCGCGCTTGGCCTGGTGAGCCGCGTCCCCTATGTTGTTGAATGCCACGGGGATGATGTGCGAAATCGCTTGAAGAACCCTTTCTTCCGCCCATTATTAAGTCCCATTTTGCGCAGAGCTGGGGCTGTGTTGTGCATTACGCCTGATTTACTCCCTATTGTGCGGGCCATTCGCCCTGATGCTATCTTCTTACCCGCTCCTATCGATACAGAGCAATTCGCACCTCTAGAGAAAAAAGAGGATCATCCCTGGTGCATCTTGCTATTTGCTCGCCTGGACCCTGACAAAGGTACTGATATTGCCATACAGGGTATTGAGTGCTTCGTTGAGCGTCATCCAGGTGTTCGCGTACAGCTACTGGACTGGGGACTACTTAAAAGCAGGTACAAACGCCTGTATGGAGACCGTTTTGAGTTTGTTCCACCGGTCGCGTCACAGGAAGTGCAGCAATTGATCTGCTCGGCAGACGTTGTTGTTGGCCAGTTCGCACTGGGCGCGATAGGGCTGTCGGAGTTACAGGCCATGAGTTGCGCCAGGCCGGTCATTGCCTCGTTTCGCTACACATCGGCCTACTCGTCTCCGCCCCCACTATGCCAGGCTCAAACGCCCGGGGAAGTGGATCGGCAACTTGAGAACCTTTTCCAGCACCCGGAGGAGGCTTCAGCAATCGGCCAACGCGCGCGCGCGTGGATCATAGAACATCATGAAAGGCGCATCCTTGCGGCCAGGCTGGAAAAACTTTATCAGACCATCATATAGGTCTCCACTTTTATACAGTCGTGTAGGAGTAAAGGTTACTGCCAGAGGCAAAGTAGATCGTTGGGCCGATCATGGCAAAGCCTGCCGTAATCGTAACACTGGACGGTATCAATGTCACCTGATTCGTATTTTGCAAGCTGATACTGAAGACCCCTTGAGACGATAATCCCCAGATTTTTCCGTTGTAAATAGCCGCGCTGTTGTAAATAGGACTTGAGAAGGGGAGCTTACTGCCATTGTTGATAAATGTCCCGGTGGCAGGATTAAAAATAAAGAGGTAGTTCCCGCTGCTGTTTGTCGCTATACCATAGACATAGCCATTGGCCGGGTTGACAAGCAGGTTGGTGATTGTATTCGGGTTGCTTACGCCTGGTATAAAGTAGCGGTGAATAACAGTATTGTTTGTCACGTCCCAGCTGAATAGTTGTGCAGAGGAGGTTGAGGGATTTGTGCCACCTCCGCCGTAGATGGTTGTGCCACCGATGACGCAATAGCTTCCACCACTATTGAGGCAGTTTCCCCTGGTGGTTGTCAGAGAAACAACACCCTGATTCTGGATTGGGAAGTACTCCTGGATATCGTTATTATTGAGTGTGTTCCAGGTGACGAGGGGGCCGCTCAGCTTGCCATATGAGGCAATAGCGCCTATGTAGAGGTGATTATTTGCTGCCCCTATCATCGCTTCAGGTCGGAGGTCGCTCTGAAAGTTGTTGCTTGAGATAACGGCGGGATTTGTGCTTCCATTAAAAGGTTTTGAGGGGTCGTAAATTTCCAGGGATGGTGAGGTGTAAGACGCCACATAGAAGAGATTATTATAGGCCAGTTGCGCGTATGGCTCTCCATTTCCTATCTGTCCATTCATTACCACTCCTGCCGTGGGATTGGCAGGATTAAAGTTGAAGAAATCATATGGCAATACTGTTCCTCCGTAAACCTTACCATCCGGTCCTGCCGCGAAACGGAAGATAGAGAGATTCCTCCCCGTGTAGGTGTACGGAAAGATGCTGGTACCCTTACCTGGATGGATGACGGTTATTTGTGAAGTGCTTACAGAGATGGTACCACCATCGTTTAAGATATTTGTTGCTGCCGGGGGAACATAGGAGTTGATTTGCGTATAGTCTCCCTCACTGAGTTTGTAGTATTGGCAAGGAGAAGTTCCGCATACCTCCGCGTGAATAGCGCTGTCCAGGCCCAGATAGACCCAGGCTATACCGGCGCTTGAGGCAGTAATAAGCGGCGTGATGCTATTCGTAGCAACATTATAGGCAATAACCCGGCTTGATACAGAACCAAGGCCGACATAGATGTAAGGCGAGTTCGGATCCGGGTCTGCAATACAGAACCTGGCATACTGTTCCTGGTAAGCAGGATCCATTGACCCAAGATTCAGCAATTGCGGATAGGGATCGAGCGGGTCGTAGCTGATGAGATCGGCTGATGGATAGGTACATCCATACACTTTGTGGTTGTAGGGACTGGTTGTGACCTGCCAGATATAGCTTTGTGCTGCTCCACTTTTGGGATCGCGAGGAGCCTGGCCGATGTCAATCAATTTTCCCTGCGTGATGTCGAACTTTAACACGTGAGCGTTTGGCAAGCTGCCCAGATACATATTATGGTCTGCTCCAACGGTCAGCGCCCACGCAGCTTCTTCACTACTAACCGGTGATGGGTAGACCCTGTCCTGGCCCGTATTGGGATCAATGGCGACGAGGTCCATTGTGCCATTGATATAGGTATAGGTAACATAATACAACTGGTGAGATGCTGACTGGCCCGGACCTACCATACTGTTCTGTATAGCTCCCTGACCCTGTGCATGACCAAGATACTGGTATCCTGCCGTTTGAGGACGCTCCAGGGAAGAAGCTGTCACATTGAACGTGGGAAGTATCGTATTTGCTGGTAGAGCGAAAACGGCCTGAGGTAGCGAACTGGCGCAACAGAAGAGTATCAAGAGGAAGAGAATTTTTGACTGAAAAGACAGATTCCATTTCTTGTCAGGCATGATCTGGCCACCTCGATCAAAAAGAGATTACTGTGAGACGCCCTGGCTGTACCCCCATTAGCTTGCTCTTTCCAGGAGCTTTATTACATGTAACACGAATTTTCAGGTAAATCAATGCATGTTTTTATCGAAAGATGTGAATATGGTTAATTTTTGAGAATCTATGGAGAGAGAAAAGAGAACGGGTGATCTTTTATCCCCTGAAAATGTGAAGGATATCCATGGTGTGACGAATGAAGCCGGAAAAATTCCGGTGACAGCGAGAGGCAGCGAATTTCACCTGTCACTTTCTGCCAGGCGATTTTCTTTGCGTCATAGAGCGGTTAACATAAACCAACCTGAAGGTGAAGAAACTGCTACCCGAAAGCGCTTGCGCCATGCCCATTTCCGGCGCTTCTCTGTTGTGTTAGTCGAGGCTAATGACACAAAGAAGGTGGGTATTGAGGAATTTTAGCTGCTCCAGCATATTTGCCAGCCAGTAAGCTCGCGGTGCGATTATCCGTGCGATTGGGGGAGCCAGCGTCAGCCGCCGGAACGTATAGCTGGCTCCCGGTCGATTGAACAACTGTAAAATACGCCGGCGCGAGAAGCCTCTCACTGCCGGGTTGCGTGGATTGGAATAGGCAAAATCGTAGCAAAGGATGAGGCCACCTGGTTTAAGGACGCGCCAGACCTCGCCGGCAATTTTCTCGCAAAGCTCGTCATTGAGGATGGAACTGAACACGACAAAAAGCGTGACCAGGTCAAAACTTGCGTCAGGATAAGGTAACTGGTGAGCGCTGCCTGCTCGCCAATCGATGGCTGGATTCAGGCTGCGCGCCATCTCGATTCGCTCGTTCAGCAGATCAATCCCTGAAAGATTACCTGGCTTAGCTCCATATGCTGTAAAACGTTGTAGCTGCATACCCATGCCACAACCAATATCCAGTATCTTTTTGTCACCGAGATCATTAAATGCGTGCCGTTTGAGCAATGCCAGCAGGCGCCGCTCAAGGCTATGCGACTGGAGAAGAGCGGCCTCGTTAAAAAGGCTGTAGCGGCCGCTCAATTCGGCGCTGCTTGCCCGGCGTTGATATTCTACCCGTATGCGTTTGATCTCTTGTGCTACATCTGTATGCCTCTGCTGGTCATACGTTCCCGTCATTCTTTTACTCCAAATAGCTCTATCCAACGATCAAAAACAAAGAGACGGAACAGCGCCTGTCCTTGTTCATCCTGCCTGCCATCAAGTCGCCATGTCGTATCCGCCAGCCGCTGAGCATCCGCTCGTTCGATATACTGCCAGAGCGGTCGATCTTGTCGCAGCCAGTTTTCCAGCGCTGGACGTAATGGACCGCACAGCCAGCTGTCCTGGGGAACTTCGAAACCAAATTTTGAGCGTCGCAGGCGGATCTTTTCTGGAAGGATGCTGTTCAGTCCGAGACGAAGCGGCCACTTTGTCCAGCCATGATGATAGAGCGCCGCGGGCGCGAATGAAAGGCACAGCTCAATCAATTCGTGATCCAGAAAAGGATATCTGCCTTCAACAGAGAAGGCCATGGAATTGCGATCATCCCATTTAAGCAGGCGAGGCAGGTAGAGTGAGCGGATCTCCTCCACGCGCAATTGCTGCTCAGTCAGCGCGAGCACTTTCCGCAAGATAGTAGACGTATTTTCCATGCGATTATGCTGCTTGCGTAGGCGCACAAGTCCGGTCGGCTTTCTGCGCGCTAAATAGCGTCGCAGCATAACCGGTATTTGAGTCAACAACGTGCGATTGCCCTTCCCTATGCCAGCTCCCAGGATATGCTCGAGCAGGGGAAAAATTGCGGCATTTCTGGCAAGCTCGCGCAAGTAGAGAAAGTAGGACTGCCAGTAACCGGAGAGAATTTCGTCACAGCCTTGCCCATTCAAGGTCACCGGAACCCCGGCTTCTCTGGTCAGGCGCGCGATACAGTATCCGGCATAGATTGAAAGGCTACCCACCGGCTCATCGTGAATACGCAGAAAAGCATCCATCTCTTGAAGGAACGTCATAGGGGCCGGTGTAATGTAATGCGGTACTGCATGGATAGCGGCGACAATGGCCTCCACATATTCCCGTTCATCGCTGGCATCGCCGGGGAAAGTGGATGTGAATGTATGGAGTGGAGCGCGATGATCGCTCAATTTGTTTACCAGCATGGCAATCGAACTGGAATCCAGCCCTCCACTCAATGCACAACCAACGGGTACATCACTGCGTAGATGTAGGGAGATACTTTCCTGCAATTTTGCCGCAAATAAGTTACCTGCTTCCGCCGCATTGGTGATCGAGGCCTGAATGTACTCAGGATGCCAGTAGCCGGTGGGAGGAGCTGGTAGTAGTGTCTCGAGTGGAATGGTAAGCCAGGTTCCTGCGGGGATAGGCTGTACATCACGGAAAAAGCTCTTATCCGCGTCCTCGTATCCTGTTCGAAGATACTCATCTACGACTTCGTGATTGACACGTGCAGTAAAGCCAGGTACGTACAGAAATTGCTTGATTTCGGAGGCAAGCGCAATGATGCTATTCCCTTGCCACATGTAAAGCGGCTTAATTCCAAGGCGATCACGGCAGACAATGACCTCATTGCGCTGACAATCTACTATCACCAATCCCCACATACCGCGAAAGCGCCGGAAGCAATCGGTACCCCACTCCGCGTATGCGCCGAGTAGCACCTCTGTATCTGTTGACGAGCGGAAGCGATATCCCAGCTTTTCGAGTTCAAAGCGGATTTCGATGAAGTTGTAGACTTCGCCATTGTAAACGCACCAGAAGCGGTCGCGATAGGCCATAGGCATATGACCTGCCGGACTTATATCCAGTATCGAGAGGCGGCGAGAACTGAGGGCTACGCGCCAGCTAGATTCTGTTTCACGCGTAGACTGCCATTTCCCGTTAGAATCAGAGGAGAGAATCAGGGTTCCTTCATCGTCTGGGCCTCGATGACTGATACTCGCGGCCATACGTTCCAGTGTGCCCGGTGGAATATATATCTCACTATTTTTAAGGATAGCTGCTATTCCGCACATACATGGCCAACCTCCCAACCCTCGATGCCAAACAATGCTTCCCTTTAAAATGTGTAGTACCTCATTTAACAGTATACGAAACTCAGCAAACGGAACTCTTTTTTGTCTATCCGTATAATACATACCAGAAGAGCATGATGGATTATCTGGGAGGATGGAAGTATGGTAGAACGTCAAGAAACATTTGATCCCCTGTACTACTGGGAGCAGCACCTGCAGGCATACCCCGGCATTAAAGGAGTTGGCTATACCAGTCGCTCTACCAGATTTTTAGAGCAGCAGTATCGTTCTCGCATGCGCCAGGTTGAGCTGGCTCTGCGCCAGTATGGGCTTACTGACCTTACCGGGCGCAAAGTTCTCGACGTCGGTTCAGGAACCGGTATCTGGCTGGATTTCTGGCACCGCCATGGGGTGGAAGCCGCGGTGGGACTGGATTTCGCTCAGCCCAGCATTGAAGCACTTCGAACCCAGTTTCCGGATGACCTCATTGTCCAGGCTGATGTGAGTAAAGCGCCTCTGCCACTGCCTGACAATATGCGCTTCGACTTGATCTCTGCTTTTGATGTTCTGCTGCATATCGTGGACCCGGATAACTTTCGGAGGGCTATCGCCAATCTAGCGCATCACTGCCTGCCCGGTGGCTGGCTCGTTATCTCCGATGCAATTGTGCAGGGTCAGGGATATGTTCCTGAGCGCGCTTACGCAGTATTTAACAAGGTGCGCCGGGTTGACGAGTATCGCGAGGTGCTGGCAGCGAATGGGTTTGTTATTGACTCAATACGCCCGGCCACAGTGCTGCTTGGTAATCCTCTGGAAGCTCCCAACCGCCTGGCTTTTCTGGCGCTATCAGCGTGGTGGAAAGGGACCGGATTATGGGGGCGTTCTAATACATGCTCTGGATTGATAGGGCCGGGTGTCGTCAAGGCGGATCAAGTCGCGTGCCGCCTTTTTAACGGTAGCCTTGCCCCCACTGCCAAAATTATGTTCGCGCGGAAACTCCTGTAGGGACAGGCACCAGGCCCTGTCCCTACAGCATTATCCCGGCTGTGATTGTGTGGAGGATCTTATCGAAGTGGAACAAAAAATGTATGCCGTTCCCCCGGTACTAAAGACGATACATGAGACGAGCCAGCTAAGAGGAAAGGTCTGCATGCATGTCCTGGGAACGGCTCGCACTGACGTTCGTGTGATGCGCGAAGCGACGACGCTTCAGCAAGCCGGGATGGAGGTTTCGATAGTTGATATCGAGGGCGACCCTACACGGCCACGCGAAGAGGAAATCGACGGTATCCATGTAAAACATATCATGATGCCACAATGGTTTGTTCCGGCGCGCTTCAAGCCCTGGTTTCTGGTCAAGCTGTTCCTGATTCTTCTGAGTGGTGCAATAGCGCTGGTGAATGTTCCTGCTGATATCTATCATGCTCATGATGATACAGCGCTTCCCGCGTGCTATATTGCGGCCCGCTTGCGGCGGAAGCGACTGGTCTTTGATGCCCATGAACTACCCCTGGTTGAACCCAATATCACGCGTTGGCGCCTGTTGCGCGGCCTTTCCGCCCTTTTACTCAGGAGCATGATGTCGCGCTGTACCGGTATTATCACTGTCTCTCCCCCCATTGTCCGTGAATTGCAGCGACTCTATGGTGGTCGCACGGCGCAGTTGATCCGTAATATTCCCGCCTATCAAGCGCCTATCTCCAGTAATCGACTGCGACAGTATCTTGAGCTGGATGAGGGCATACGCATAGCCCTGTATCAAGGGAACCTGGACAGTCGTGGGCTTCACCTGTTAATATACGCGGCCAGATTCATTGATCCGGGCATTGTGATCGTCATGATGGGCCAGGGAGCTAACCAGGCCGATCTTGAGGCATTGATTGCCCGCGAAGGAGTAGGTGAGCGTGTCAAGATTATTCCCCCTGTTCCTTATGCAGAACTCTTGACCTGGACGGCTTCGGCAGATATCGGCCTCGTGGTCTATTCACCTGTTTCCACGCTGACTATTACACCGAATATCCAGATGTGCCTGCCAAACAAGCTGTTTGAGTATTTGATGGCCGGTTTGCCTGTTCTTGCTTCACGCCTCGATGCAGTTGCTGATATTATCACAACCTATAATGTTGGATGTATTGTTGACTCGCTTGAACCTGATGATATCGGGCAAGCTATCAACAGAATGCTGGCAAATCATGATGCTCTGGCGCGTATGAAAAGCAATGCTAAAGCCGCAACCCGGCATGATCTCTGTTGGGAGAACGAAGGTCGCAGGCTCATTGATTTCTACCGCGATGTTACGCAATTGCCGCCTCTGATGAATTTTTCCAAACGAATCGAGTAATCCCGTAGGGACAAGCCGCTGTCCCTACGGAGTTTTTACAGGCAAAATCGACAAGCATGAGTGAGCCGTGTCATTCTGAGCGCAGCGAAGAATCTCGACAGCGACGGGTGTAGATTCTTCGCTGCGCTCAGAATGACACGGCCTGAGACGGCTTGCCCCATTCGGTTGTCAAAGTTCATCAGGACATGATGCTAGTAGCTGCTTGCACCGGCTGATGCAAGGCTTACAATGATACGCGCCCCCACAGGCAGGCCCAGAGAGTTATTTGCGACCGTGACATAGATATCTATAGCAATGACCGTTTCGTTCGCACCCGACGAATCGTTGCTCCCGGACTGTTCATTAATCAGTGCGTAGCCGATACCTGGAAGATTCTCACGGGTGTTGGGTGCGGGGTTAGTAGGCAATGCTGTTCCATCTACGGATGCATTCTGGAATGTAGCCGAGCCTGACCTGGAACTGCTGCCTGAGCTATTCCAGCTGGCGTTGGCCAGGGTAGTCACCTTGTTTGCGGAAACTAAGCCACTCAACAGATTCAGGTTTGAAATGCTGTTCTGGCTGCTCGCAACGGCGCTAGACGAGGTAAGCTGACCAGAGGCGCTACTGGCTTCTGTTCCCGTACTACCGATTGCTGATGAACTGATCCCGCTTGAACTGCTTGATGAGGAACCACCCTTACAACTGATGCCTGCTACTGCTCCTGGCCCGACATTGGGGGTTGATCCGCCAAGACCCAAACCGTAAAGGCCATAAGTGGTGGCAGTTACAGCGGCTGGCGCAATTGCGCTTTGTACGAAAGCAAGTACGATTCGAGTGCCTGTAGCAATCCCAAGCGAATTCGAGCTTGAAATCTGGATATCCATAGCGACGACGCCGATGCTGGTCGAATTTGAACCGTTAAATGGCCCACTCTGCTCATTCAGTATAACGGAGCCGAGGCCAGGCAGCGATAGCTTTGTATTCGGCGCGGGATTATTGTTCTCCGGTGTTCCGTTTACCATCAATCCGCTGAATGTTGAGCTATTTGTACTCGATGCGCCGGCTGGCGAGGATGTACTTGTTACTAAGGCATGAATATCGTTAGCCGCAATCACACCGCCTAGCAAACTGAGGTTGTGGATATCTTCGCTTGTTTGAATGGTGAGACTTCCCTGCGTGCGATTTAACGTGATGCTGGCGTTTGCTGTGCCGGAGAGGATCAATGGGTCGGCAGGCAAAGCAGGACCGGAATTCGTGATACTGTTCGTCCCCGGTGGAGTAGTACAGCTTAACCCGACCGGCACGCTGGGACCGTAGCTGGTACCACCTGAGCCTGAAGGCGCCAGGACATAGACGGCATAGCCATATGCATTAGGAACGCCCGGAAAGAGGCTGGACCTCGGAATGGCGCTGGCTGCGTTGGCAACTGCTACTGTTGACGGCAGCAACGCACTTAAGGCGATTAATGCGATGATAAGGCGTTTCACCATGTTTCCCTCCTTTTTGCTTGGTGTTATGCATGTGCATGCATAAATATAAGCAGGACGCTAAAGTACGAGGCAAATCTGCCTTTTGAAAATAATCGTCAGGAGGATAGGGATAAACATAGATAAATCCGGCTAGCAATAAATAGATGCTGAGCTTTTTCACGTTGCTACAAAAAAAGCCCTGCTTGTCAGCAGGGAATACAGGAGTCGCATCTATAGCTTGCACCTACGTTTAATTCAACATGGCGATGGTTTGCCGGATAGCCTTAATCTGTCGCCGAACGTCTTCGGCATCATCGGCGAGAGGTGCGAGTTCCAGGTACACGTTGAAATCACGTATGGCTCGTGTATAGTGCTTGAGGTGGAGATGAACGATGCCGCGATCCTTTCGCTCGATAGCAGTATCTGGAGCCAGCATTACAATGCGGTCACAGGCGGAAAGCGCGCGGCGATAATCGCCATTGCGGATGTAGATGTTTTTGAGGTTGGCCAGCATACGTGTCAGCAGTTGCCGATTGCTCACTGGCTCTAGCCAGAGCGGGTTGAAAGGAATTCTTCCGCGAAAGAGGCGTTTGATGCGCTCGCGGCAATCCTGTTCGCTGAGCATACGTCCCTTTTCGAAAGGGTCGATATAAATACTGCTGCCCGGCAGCTCGCAGCGAACAATAAAGTGAAACGGTAATCCAATCCCCACGACCTGCAAGCCCAGACGCCTGCCAACTTCCATATAAATGAGCGAGAGCGTAATAGGGATACCCTTGTGCCTCTCTAAAACATCATTGAGAAAGCTATTGCAAGGATCATAATAATCGGCATGGTTGCCATGAAAGCGCTCCTGCTCGAAGAGAACCTTGTTGATAGCCTGAACTACTTGCAGTGGGTCGATATTGGACGGTAGTGTCGTGGCGTTCTGGAAAGCAGAAGAAGATAAGCCTGATGCCTCCGCTACTTTTTGAGCCAACAGGTCGAGCTGCGTTAAATAATGAGCAATGTTGAGGTCAGGATATTCTTCGGCGGCAATCAGCAATGCCCCCATTGCCAGATCAATGGCCGCATCCTCCCCTGAGATGAGAGCCTCAAATGCCCTGCGGGCACGCTTTTGTGCTGTGTCGTTGTTCGATTCTTCTGGCAACATGCCTGTTTTTCTGGATTACCATAAGGCAATTCCGGCTAAAATAAGACCATAGAGCAGGGTAATCCAACCAGGGAAGTAAGAAGACCGCTATAAGTTCGTTGGATGCATCTAATAAAATAGAACAATAGCCATAAAGCCAGGGAAAATCTTCCCTGGCTATTTTACACTAAAAAAAATCGTGCGTCGAGAGGTTTTTAAGGACTTTATTCGATTGAAAACTCGACGCTTAAATCAATTTCCAGCCGGATATCACCAGGACGGTCGCGAGCACGGGGCGCATGAAGCGGTCGGGTATGTACTTGCTCAACCGGCTGCCGATGAAAACCCCTGGCAGCGAACCGATCAGCAATAGTCCAACAAGCCGCCAGTCGATGGTACCTGAATTGAAATAGATCATGGTCGCCGCGAGATGCAGCATGACAGCATGAGCGATATCGGTTCCCACCAGCTCTTTCGTTGAAAGCCGGGGGAATATGAAGGCCAGGGCCACAATGATCAGCGTACCACTACCAACCGAGGTAAGTCCGACGAGGATGCCAACAAATGCACCGATGAGGATTGTCACCAGTGGCCGGTAGCGTTTTTCCCAGCGCGTTGTGCCGTCAGGAGCAAGCGCTTCGCCCTTAAGCGCGGCCTGCTTCTGGGCCTCCAGGTTCTTGCGTTCAACACGGCGCATGATGAAAGGTTTCACCAGCAAAAGCACGGCTACCAGCAGCAGCGTGAAACCAATAGCGTGAATGATGATCCCATTGATGAGATCCCCGTAATGCAAACGAATATATTGGACAATACTGACCCCTAGAATTGTAGCGGGAACGCTGCCGCATCCCAGCCAGAGCGCAACCTTGAAATTCACACTTTTCTGGCGAAAATGCACGATTGAACCCAGCGCCTTCGTGACGGCGGAATAAGCGGAATCTGTACCAACGGCCCATACTGGTGGAACGCGCAAGACCAGGATCATAATAGGGGCTAATAAAGCTCCGCCACCCATGCCTGTCAGACCTACGAGAAAACCGATAAACAATCCAATAATTGAAATACGGTAATCCAAATTGGCACCTCTTAACACACTACTGATACAACTTGAACAACGTCGAAATGTTTTAAAACAGTCGTATGTTTGAAACCGCTGTTACAATTTCTGAGGAAGAGCATACCATGAGATTCGCGATAAGTCAATGGCAAAAATGCCAGGGTGAGAGGAAATTGCTAGAGGAACAGCCTCAAGAAAGATGCCGGTGGAGAAAGCGTTACAAATTGAAATGAAATGTCAGTTACATATAACTTGAGGTTATCAATCTTATAATGAAGAGCAGAGGAGGGATAAGAGCAGATTTTTTATCCCTCCTCGCTCAGGGATTTCTTATAGCCGTATGACTACCTTGCTTTGACCGGCCCTCACGCGCTGCTGGCGAATCTGACCACCGGTGAAGACAACCAGGTCATACCACTCGCGCTGCGAGCGGTAATGCTCGTATTGCTCCTCGATTTCGACAGCGGCAAGATCGCTGTCAACGCGGCAGCTAATATGTGTCAGGGCGAACGCGCCTTTCCGGTAAGCCAGGGTTGAGCCGTCATCCTCGTAGAGCGTGTAGCTTGCCAATCCATCTCCTGACATATAGCAGGTAATAGTCAGGGGATCGGTTGGCCGCTGGTCTGTATATTGCATCACAGGGCCGCTGGGGAGAATGCTGTTGCCGCGCACGAATAACGGCCAGCGCTCGAGTGGTGCCGCCACTTCTATTGTGCCCGAACCGGGATATGCTGTCCCGTCCCAATAATCGAACCAGGTTCCAGCCGGTAGATATACGTTACGGCTTGTGGCCCCTTGCTCGTAGATAGGCGCGGAGAGGAGACTATCGCCCAGGAGAAATTCATCCTGGCTGTCGCAAGCCAGTTCGTCGTTTGGGTAATGGTAGTACAGCGGGCGCATGATGGGTGTGCCTTGAGCCGTTGCCTCGTGGAAGAGCGTATAGATGTAGGGCAGCAGGCGGTAACGTTGTTCAATGGCGGCGCGGAATGCGCTTTCATAAGGTTCGCCGAAAGCCCACGGCTCCTGGTCGGGATTGCCTGTAGCATTATGGTTGCGACAGAATGGTAGTAAAGCGCCGAGCTGGGCAAAACGTACCAGTAGTTCTCCATTGCTGGCATTCCAGAATCCGCCAATATCCATGCCTATGAAAGGTACGCCGCTCATGCTCAGGTTGAGGCACATCGGTATGGCCATCAGAATGTTATCCCAGGCGCTCGTATTATCGCCCGTCCATATTGCGGCATAGCGCTGTACGCCGCCAGTGCCGGAGCGTGAGAGGACGAAAGGCCGCGTATCCGGTCGCAGGCGCGTTAATCCTTCGAATGTCGAGCGAGCCATTTCCATGCCATATGCATTATGGAAAAATTTATGCAGCACTGGTGGGCCATCAGGTCCGGTAGGATTATCCCCGCCAGCGCGGTGCAGCACGTCATTGCTCATCGTCTTTCCATGTGCTGATGGTTCATCTGGCGCTGAAAGTAAGTTCGATAATGCCGGTTCATTCATATCATTCCAGATACCATCAACTCCCTGATCGAGCAATCCCGAGTAAAGATTGCCCCACCAGCTACGTACCTCACTGCGGGAGAAATCGGGAAAAACGCACTCACCTGGCCAGACGGTGCCAGTAAAGAGCTTTCCATCTTCGTGGCGGCAAAAGTAGTCATGCTCCATTCCCTGCCGGTAGACGGAGTAATCATCGTCGATTTTTATGCCTGGATCAATAATAGTAACCAGGTGTATTCCCTGCTCGTGCAGCTCGTTAGCCATGCGTGTAGGATCAGGGAAGCGCTGGGCATCCCATGTGAAACAGCGATAGCCGTTCATATAGTCAATATCCAGCCAGATGCCGTCGCAGGGATGATGGCGGGCGCGAAGTTTTGCTGCCAGTTCGCGGATTTCTTCCTCACTTTTATAGTCCCAGCGGCATTGTTGATAGCCAATGGCCCACCTGGGCGGTAAAGGCATGTGCCCGGTCAATGCGGCATATTGTCTCATGACATCGGCGGGTTGTGGACCTGTAAAGAAATAGACGACCATGCTATCGCCTTGTATGGTCATGGTAGCCTCTGATTCGTTCGTTTTGCCCAGGTCCATATCGACCAATCCGGTATGATCGATTAAAATGCCATAAGCCCTGCCCTCATCGAGATGCAGGCCAAGATAGAAAGGGATAGAGGTATACATCGTGACTGTTTGCGGTCCGTGGAACTGTGGTGGATCAACGTTCCAGACTGGGAATGCCAGCCCGCGCTTGTTCATATCGCCGGTACGTTCGCCCAATCCGTAGATGCGCTCCTCGCTGGCGAGTGAGCGTGCCAGGCGAATGGCGGTGGATGAGAAGGAAAAGCCGTGTAGATACGGCTCGATAATAGCTCGCGCCTGTTCCTCGTCCAGGAATTGAGGCCACTCTTCGTCACCTTTTGTGACAATCCAGGAATGATAGGGAAGCGTGCCGGGTCTGCCATCGACGAGTTGATAGCGCGTTTCATCCAGTATGCCACCGCGCACGAAACGTACTCGAATGGTATTACTGTCGAGGATGGCTCCCGCGAGCAGGCACTCAGCGGGGTCAGTTTCTTCCGCGTGCCAGATATGCTCGCTTCCTTTCCTGCATTGATAGTAGAATTGCCGGACGGTTGTTAACATGAGTAGTTTCCTTCTTTCTACTAGAGTTGATGTAGTTTTCTTAACCTACATTGTTGTATCCTCATAGGTTTCTCAACGAACCATCAACCTGATTCATACCATGCAAATACTATTATTGATCACGGGGGAAAGCCACATGGGGGATGTCCTGGGGGGGACATACGAACAGTGGCTCAGCATACGGGTCATTGTCCTGGGGAACGACATAGGGAGAATGAAAAGTCTTTCTCCTGTTGTTCGGGTAGCCGGAACTCGCAAGTACTTGCGAGTTCCGGTTTTTTGTGCTTATTATAGCAGGCTGGAGCGGGTTCATTTTGCCTGTGTGCAGTTTTCAATGTCTCTGCATCTCTCAGTAGCCACCCTATGCCCTGGTAACGGCGGGCGAGAGCCTGCACTGGATGGAGTGGGATGTGGTTCTGCCGCGTCTCGCACGCATCTTGACGCCGCATGGCATGCTCGCGATTGCCTATGTTGAGGGGCAGACTAGCAGGTCCGCTCCCTGGAGCGAAGGCGCAGACCAGATCAAGCAACGTTTCTCCAATAACCCCGCCTACCAGCCTTTCGATTGGATTACCGCATCAGAGAAGGAAGGGTTTTTCCAAAAACTGGGCGAGCGCCAGACTGCTCCAGTGGTGGTCAAGCAAACGGTTGAGGATTACATTGCTGCCCAACATGCGCGCAGCACTCTTTCGCTCGACACCATGACAGCTGAACAGGCAAAGCAGTTCGACATGGAGATGCAGGCGCTGCTGTTGCCTTTTGCGCAAGATGGCCTGCTCACCTTCAGCGTAGTTGGTGGGATTACCTGGGGCAAACCCAAAAGCGGGGAGAGGTGAGCCTGCTCTCGCCTGAAATGAGCGAGGCGTTGAGAGAAAAGCATATGAATTCTGAGAGGCTTGACTTTTTTGTTATTTCATTGTATAGTCCATATATATAAATATCACTGGTCGGCAAACAGGCGTGTTTGCTTTGAACGCTCTATAAAAATGAAAAGAGAGATTTTATTATGAGTACAAGACCACAATTGACCCCGTTTGAACAAGGGGCAGCCTCCCGCCTCGTAGGGAAGGTAGCGCTCATTACCGGCGCGAGCCGTGGAATCGGCGCGGCGACAGCCCGTCTGTTTGCCCAGGAGGGGGCACGGGTGGTGCTGGCCGCGCGCAGTAAGGAGGCCATAGCACACCTGGCAGAAGAGATCAGGGCTGGCGAAGGGGAAGCGGTGGCTGTTCAAGCCGATGTATCCGGCGCGAATTCAGTCGAGAAGCTTATCAAGCGCACTGTTGAGAAGTATGGCAGACTGGATCTCGCGGTCAACAACGCTGGCATCGCTGGAGGCAACAAGCCGCTGGTAGAGGTGAGCGAAGAGACCTTTGACCAGGTCACGGGGATTAATCTCAAGGGCGTTTTCCTCTGCCTGAAGTATGAGATTCCTGCCATGCTTGCCGTGGGAGGAGGAGCTATCGTCAATGTCAGTTCCACCGTGGGACTGGTGGGTCACGGAGGCCATGGAACCGGCCTTGCTCCTTACATTGCCAGTAAGCATGGCGTTGTCGGCCTGACGAAAGCTGCCGCCCTCGAATACGCCGCACAGCACATTCGCGTCAATGCAGTCGCCTTTGGCACCGTCCTTACCGAGGTGAACCAGGGCTGGTACGCCAATGAGCAGATCAGACAACGGATGACAAGCGTGATCCCCATGGGACGCGTGGCCGATCCACGCGAAGCTGCTGAGGCTATTCTCTGGCTCTGCTCGGATGCGGCTTCCTACGTCACAGGGGTGACGTTGCCGGTGGATGGCGGCTATATCGTTCCCTAAAAAGGGGAGATGTCAGATAAACCGAGCAGAATATGTACCGATTGCGCTGAACAATAAGCTTACCCGTGAAAAGATCAACAACGAACGATAGAGATAGAGAGGAATGAGACAATGAATCAAGAGCAGACGGAACAAGAAGTGGCACAGCTGGCAAACACCTGGGCCAGTGCTGAATTACAGGGTGATACCGCGTTCCTGGAACATCTCCTGGCAGGTGATTTCATTGGGGTCGGGCCGCTGGGATTCTTACTGACGAAGCAGCAGTGGCTTGCGCGGCACCAGAGTGGGGACATGAAGTACACCGCTCACACCCTGGACGAGATCAAGGTACGTGCCTACAACGAGGCAGCTATCGTGATTGGCCGTCTTACCCAGCAAGCGACCTATCAGGGTAATCCCATGAACGTGCAGATGCGCACCACGCTGGTATTTGCACACCAACATGGGCAATGGCAGCTGGCCAGTCTGCACTTCTGCAATATTGGCCAGCCTCCGTCTTTCGCGCGATCCTGAGCTGCTTCGACCGGTGACTTACGTAGTCACCGGTCCCATATAACGCTACAGGTCGAATCAGCTTATCTAACTCCGTCGCTGAAAGCCCCTGAGCTTCAGCCCTCATGCTGTTTATTACAGCCACGACAACTTGAAGCGATCCAGCAGGCGCTTCACCGGCCCTTGATTCCAGAATTCTTCGATGCCAAGATAACGCGTGGCGCGAATATAGATGAAGAGGCCGGCTGCCAGCTCGATCAGGAGCTTGATAATGGCGAAACCGGTACCAATGACTCCCAGCGATTGCTGGCTCTCTGTCCCCAGCACCGGCAAGCTGCCTGTCGGCAAAATCAAATCAAGCACGAAGCGGAGCAGCAGAACCGCGATCCCCATGATGGCCGAGGCAAAGAAAACGCGCGCGGCAAAATTGGCAAGCGCGCGCAGTTGCAGGCCGCCGATTCTTTCCTGAAGTACCCACAGGAGAACGAAAGCCTCCAGCGTTCCCGCAATAGAGGTCGAAAGGGCCAGCGCTCCCAGGCCCCATTGAGCGCCGTAGACCGCGATATTGATCAATATCAGGCTGAGCGCGATTTTGAAAATGAACTGCCCTATACTGATAATCACCGGCGTCTTGCTGTCACGTAAAGCATAAAATGAGCGTGTCAGTATCTCTACTGCTGAAAGTGCCGTCAGTCCTATGGCAAAAAATACCAGTGGGAAGGAGGTATGGATGGCATCATCAAGGCTGTAAGCCCCGTGTTCAAGCAGCACCTGAATGATGGGCAATGCCAGGACAATGAGCCCCACGCTGGAGGGTATCGACAGGAATAGAATACTGCGCAGCGTGTCGGTAATAATGGTGCGCACTCGATCCAATCGCCCGCGTGTGACATTTTCCGCCAGGGTGGGGAAGGCTGCCGTGGAGACCGCCATACCAAAGATGCCCAGCGGTAATAGCACAAGTTGGAGTGCCTGGTAGTACTGCGTAATGGAGCCTTGAGTTGCGTTTGAAGCCTGGGATGCTGTCATACCGACGGTAATGCCTGCCGCCATGATCAAGATAAGGCTGCGGTCAACGAAGGTTGAGAAGTAGAGCATGGCCGCGTTGATGATGCGGGGTACCATCTGGCGACCCACCTGAATAACACCCGGGTGCCGCCAGTCGAAAGTAAACCGGTAATGCATACCGACTTTAATGGTGCCCGGTACCTGTACGGCGACTTGCAATATCGCCCCTAGCACGACTCCCCACGTGGCAAAATAAATGGCAGTATCTGAAGCTGCCCCACCTCGCTGGCCGTGCAGTGCCATCACGAATCCAGGCAAAAGTCCTGTAATGAGGCCAACATTGTAGAGAACCGTTCCAATCGCAGGCAGCATGAAGTTCTGTTGCGCATTTAATACCGAATTGAGAATGACACCCCCACCAAGGATAATCGATTGCAACAACATGATGCGGGTGAGCGAGATGATAAGACTGAGTTCTTGAGGGGGCACACCCGGGTTATAGATAGGCACAAGCCAGGGCGCGAAGATAATGGCGATCAGTGCCAGCCCCATCATGATGGCAAGCGCGAGATTAAGGGCCGAGTTGGCAATATGCCAGGCCGATTTCTCGTCTCGTTCGCCTATCATATAGTGCGTGAAGACGGGAATAAAAGCAGAACTGAGCGCTCCTCCGGCAACGATATTGAAAATCAGGTCGGGCACCAGAAATGCCTGTAAAAAGGCATCCGAAATGATCGTTGTGCCAAATATATAGGCGAATAGGGACGAGCGCAGAAGGCCGAGAATGCGACTGGCGATGAATGAAGTTTGCAAGATCATCGATGCTCTACCAATACGCACTTTTTGTATCATGCCCGTATCCTGGGCCGGGGCCGCGGCAGGTTGTCCCTGATCCTGCATCTCAATGGGAGGCCCTGAAGGGCTGCGTTGTAATCCCGGCGGAGGCGCAGGCGGGCGTATAAGCGATGGCGATACCTCTGATGGCGGTAGCGGCATCGCCGGTGACATCTGCGATGGCAGAACAGGCGAAGGGGACGCGCCATTGAAAGGTGGCTTAGACACCTTACGCTGTAGCAGGGTAGTGATATCTGGCCGCATGCGGCGTTGGTTATTGCGCATACGTTCTTCGCGTAATTGTTGCAGGCGGGCCTGTCTTAATTGCCGCATGGGTTGAGATGGCTGGGGCGCATTGAAGTATTGGTACTCCATCCCCTGACCATAGCCAAGCGAGGTTCCCATATCCTGCAGCGGTTGCTGGTACTGCGGTGGTAGAGGTTTAGGGACGCCTCCCCTATTCTGTTGGGGTGATGGGTAGGGAACAGGCCCCTGATTTGGGGGCGGCAAAGGTTGAGGCAGCGGCCCTCCCCGGTCCATAGGTGGTCCTGGTTGGCGCGGAACTGCCTGATTTGGCGGTACATAGGCAGGAGAATATTGCTGTGGTGGATAGGGTGGTGGCGCGGGAGCTGGTGGAACCGGTGGTTGCCCCGCGATTTGCCCTGGTTCCTCCCCATCATACTGCCAGCCATAATAGGTTTGCTGTTCCGGTGGCCCCTGTGGCGGCACCGGCGGTTGTTGTCCTTCGTTTGCCACTGTCTCACTCAAAGAATTTTACTACAAAACTCGCCTGCCTTACCTGTTTGCAAAGCATATCACAATCATAACGTTCTAGCAACGCGCCTGGCTGCAAATTGTTCATCTTTCCCGCCAAAAGAGGTGCTTTCAGTAGAGGCGGGGGTTATGGTGGCGGCTGAGTTGGGGAGCTTGCTTCACCCACCAGCCTTTCCTACAAAAATAATGTCGCGGCTGTCACCAGTACGACTGTTCCCATTACCAGGTAATCAGTGGTGCTCAAAGATTTTTCGTGCAGGTATGTCTGCTGTCCATCGAACTGGTAGCCGCGGGCATCTAATGCTGTTGCGAGTTCGCTGGCCCGCCGTAGCGTCGCGTGTATAAACGGTAAAAATAAAGCTGCCAGGCTTTGTATACGTTGGCGTAGCGAGCCATGTGTGAGGTCCGAACCTCGCGCCGCCTGCGCTTTTATCAGTTGCCCAGTCTCATCTGTCAGTGTCGGAATAAAACGCAGCGCAATCAAAGTCATCAGGGCAAAATCATCGACCGGCAGCCTCAACCGGCGCAATGGCCTCAATAGTATGCTCATTCCCTCGACCAGCGCGACCGGCGTGGTCGTCATGGTGAGGAGTAGCGAGAAGGCGTAGAGGAAGAGAAAGACGATAAAGAAACTCATTTCCAGCCATACACCATCATATGTGATGTTCACAGGCCCGACTGTAAGCGTGCTATTGATGGATGCGTCGCGCGTGAACCAGAAAAAGGCCAGCGCGATTATCTCGATGAGTATGACCAGTACGCGGATGCGCTTGAACCAGCGTTGTTTCCTCAATTGTCTCGCAGGTAGCATGGGAAGAAAAGGTAAGAGCAGAAACGCGATCATGAGCAGACTGTATACGACAGTAGCCCAATAGAGCAGCGCGTAGGGAATGAAGACGGGACCGAGTGCGTAAAGCACCTGGTTACTGCTGCTTGAGGGAAAGAAAATGTTGGCAATTGAGCCGAGAAACGCGAGCAGTATAAGAAGCCACAGGCGCTGCCACATTACTCGAAACGAGATGCTGGATAGAGCGATAGCGGCAACCAGCAGCGTTCCAACAACAAGGTAAGGCGCGAAGTGCCATTCGCGCTGGTTCGCAATCGTCAAGAAAATAACCAGCCAGAATATGACCAGCAATTTGGTTCTGGCCTGTAACCGGTGCAGGATGCTTTTGCCGGGAAAATAGATTCCCAGCGATATATTCCTTATCATTGCGATTTATTTCCTATGCGCCTGGTGCCTGTCCTCTTCAGAGATTTTATCTTTCAGCCAGCGAAAAGCCTCGTCAAGCGTGAATATGGTATCAGGAATTGGGACTCCTCGTTCGCGCACTAATCTGAGTAATTCGTTCAGTGGTGGCGCGGCCAGTCCCCATTTATGCAGAATTTCACCTTGCGTAAAGATGCTGTGTGGCGTGTCTTGCATGACCAGGTGGCCATCGTGCAGGACGAAGAGCCAGTTCGCTAACATTGCCACTTCTGCCATATCGTGCGAAACCAGGACGATAGTAACACCCTGTTGCTCTTTGATACGCCGCAGGTAGGAGTAGAACTCCGCCCGGCCGCTTGCATCAAGCCCAACTGTGGGTTCGTCGAGGATGAGGACAGATGGGGACATCGCAAGCACTCCTGCCAGGGCCGCGCGCCGCATCTGTCCGCCGCTCAACTCGAATGGCGAGCGCTGCCCAAATTCGCGGTGTGGTAGTCCAACCATGTCCAGCGCGGCGGTGACCCGCTTGCGTACCTCTTTACGCGAGAGATTCATCCTCTGCGGGCCAAAAGCGACATCGGCGAAGACTGTGCGCTCGAAAAGTTGCGCCTCGGGGAATTGAAAGAGCATGCCAACACGCTGCCGCAGTCTTTTCAGGTCTACCCCCTTCGCGTTAATATCCACCCCATTAACAAGCACCTTACCCGAAGTGGGACGCAGCAAACCGTTGAAATGTTGCACGAGCGTTGATTTACCTGATCCCGTTATGCCGATAATCGCCACGCAGCTTCCACGTTCAATTTCCAGGTTAATATCGACCAGGGCGGCTTTTTGTAGGGCATTTGACATATTTGATGCATAAATATGCGATAAATGCTGGGTGATAATGATAGCATCTTTCAACGCGCGATCTCCCGGGCTATATCTTCTACTGTGAGCGCTGCTTGCGAGATTGGCAGACCGGCATTTCTCAGGCGGGCGGCCAGCTCGACAGGTTCAGGTATAAGTAATTTCAGTTGTCGCAGCCTGTCCAGGTCTGCGAAGATGTCGCCTGGTGTGCCTTCCATCACGATCTTACCCTGCTCCATAATGATGATGCGCTGCGCCTGGACAACTTCCTCGAGCAGGTGTGTAACATGGATGATCGTGAGTCCATATTCACTATGCAGCTTGTGGAGAAGTGCCACGATTTCCTGTCGTGACAATGGGTCAAGTTGAGCTGTGATTTCATCGGCAATGATGCACTGTGGCCGCAATGCCAGCACTCCGGCAATGGCCAGGCGCTGCCTCTGGCCGCCGGAAAGCCGATGTGGTGGTTTGCCCCGCAGGTGTGAGATGCCTACAGCCTCCATTACCTCCTCGACACGCTCAGTAATCAGAGTGGCTGGTAGTCCACGTATAGCCAGCGCCCAGGCAACATCATCCTCGACGACCGTGGCTATGATCTGATTATCGGGATTCTGAAAGATCATACCAACCATGTCTCGGATAGCGCGCTGCTTTTCCGTGTCTCGTGTGTCTATGCCCGCTACCAGGACGCGACCAGTATCAGGCGTGAGCAAGGCGTTACAGTGACGGGCCAGGGTTGATTTGCCGCTGCCGTTGTGACCCAGGATTGCCAGGTATGCTCCCTTTTGAACTTGCAGGCTCACGTTTTGCAGCGCCGGAATGGATGGTGTATTGCGCTTCTGAGCGTGAACCGGGTAGGTATAGGTAATGGATTGTATATCAATTAATGCAGGTGTATTCACGATTTTTCTCTATATCTTGCCATGCTCTGTCGTCGTGTCTCCCTGACGTATGCGCGTGCCAATCCAGGCCTACTGATGCTGTGTTTGGGAATGAGCTTGAGAGATCTACGCTGCCACGAGTTGAGCAGCTTTTCCAGTATGCCGCCCGGGAAAGGAGTCACCTTATAGCCAAGCATGCGCACGAAAAGATTGGTAATGTAATAGACAGCAATCACGACCGGCAAAGTCGTTACCCAGATCAGCAGGTAAAATCCTGCCCACCAGTAGGTAAAAGCCAGCTGTGCAACCATGTTAACCTCTGGCAGTAGCCCGTGCTGCCACCAGCTTCCCAGTCCGACTCCGTAGGCGACGCCATTCATAAAAGAGATAAAACCGTTGAAAGCCTGGTGTAGCGATTGGATGAGGTCGGTTAATGGAATGCCGGAGAAGAGGTCGATCAGCACGAAAAGGCCATACAGTAAAAATGCGCTGCTGGTGGTACCCAGGAATACGATGACAAGCTGGTTGATGCGATATTTCATCGTGACGCCCAGGAAGAGGCCGGCAAGTCCTTCGAGCAGCATGAGAATAATATTGGCCGGGCCTGTAATTACTCCTACCAGGAAAAGGGCAACGCAGAAGCTCATACTGCCAACATAGAGACCGCGGCGCAGCACAATGATGGCGAAAACGATGGGAATTAGCAATCGCAGTATATCTCCGCCGACGGGCAGGTAGATGGCTGTCAGTTGCAAGATCACTCCGATATCGGCCAGTAACGCTCCCTCCGCGATTTCGAGCGCGGTCAATCTGCGGGCCGATAGTTGGAACCGGTGCCTTTTGCTGGCTCGTTGCTCTGCCTGGTGGCTATCCGCTGGCGTGATATGTTCATCTTCCGGGACCTCTTCAATCAACCGGGATAACTCCTCTTTAGTTTTGTACTCTTCAGTATTATAATCTTATTCGTTAAGGACGAATCTACGTTCATTGTAATTGCAAACGCTTATTTCCGGCATGCACTCCAGTGAAATGCTGCGATGCACCTGAGCGCGCTAGACGCAGCACGCAGATCAGGTTTGTTACAAATCTGATTGCAGCACTCTTCTGTATTATATACTGACTGGAGAGGGAACGGTATAGTATCCACTCTTACGAATATGGTAGGCATCTGATGCCAACTGCACAGCGGGAAAAGCAGGTATGAGAGGAACAAGCATGCAATCGTTTATTATTCTCCATTCAAACGATATTCATGGGCGGGTCGAGGGGTTGGCACGCATTACGACACTGGTTGAGAAGATTAGAACGGAAAATCCTGATAAACCTGTATTGTTTATCGATGCCGGTGATGTTGAAGAAACCGCTAGCAGGCTGAGTAACCTCACGAAAGGTACTGCCATGCATCGGCTATTGAGCCTGGCCGGCTGTGATGTTGTGACGGCCGGCAATGGTGGGATTATGCGCTATGGTTACCAGGTGCTGCGGGATTATTCCAGCGCAGCTCGCTATCCTCTGGTACTCTCGAATCTACGCATGCCGGATGGCACGCCGCTACCGGGTGCTCAGCTTACGGCTCTGTTACAGGTAGGCTCACTACACCTGGGCGTGATTGGCATCACAGCTGACTCAATTGATGGAGATAGCGTATATGAAACGTATTTCGGCCTGAGAGCTTTACCATCCGTTGAGGTCATTCGAGAGTTGGCAGCGGATCTTCGTCAAAAAGGTGCCGGTGCCGTAATCCTGCTTTCACATATGGGATTGGATGCAGACCGCAAGTTAGCATCAGAGCTTCAAGAAGAGATAGAGATCATCATTGGTGCGCACAGTCATCATCTTTTACCCGAAGGCGAGCGCCTCGGGCGGGTGCTGATTGTCCAGGCTGGTAATTACGCTGAATATCTTGGCCGATTGGACATACTCTGGGATGATCAGCAATTGGTAGTACAACACGTCAGTGTTCTTCCAATAACGGATGCGATAGAACCGGCACCGCGTATTCTGTCAGAAACGAAAGTGATTGAGGCCGAGATTGAGCATTATCTGGATGAGGTCGTGGGAGAACTGAGCGAACCACTCGATTTTGCTACCGACCGGGAATGTGGAGTAGCGAATCTGATGGCGGACATGCTTCGCGAGCATATGGCTGCTGACGTGGCTGTCATTACGGCCAGCGTAGCTTTTACCGGGCCGCTTCCGCCGGGGTCTCTGCGTCGTGGGACGCTATGGGATGTGTGTAGTTCTTCCGCGAATCCTGGCATAGTAACGATGACAGGCGCTCAGTTGAAAACGGTGATAGAACGAGGACTTGACCTGAATCTTGCTAAACAAACGCCACGGGCCTTTCGTGGCCTGGCTCGTGGCCTCCTTCATCTCAGCGGCGCCTCAATACACGAGGGGCAATTGCTTGTGGGTAGCCACCCTCTCGAACTCGAACGCGAGTATCGTGTTGCCGGAAGTGATTGGGAACTCGAGTCTTATGGAGGCTACATTGATACCGATTGGCATTTGCGTCCACGCTATGATGCGCCTGCTATCTTACGTGAGGCACTGGAGCCATATCTAAAGAAGCATAGCCCAATTCGCGTGCGGATGGGACGGTTAGGATAAGATTATAGCCATTGTCATTCTGAGCGCAACGAAGAATCCGTATCCATGGCCCCGGAGATTCTTCGCTGCGCTCAGAATGACAAGACTGATTGTGCTGGTGAAAGTTCATCAAGATGCATCTTCCTAGCCGCTCAGAATGACATGGCTGATTGTGCTGGTGAAAGTTCATTATGATGCATCTTCCTATTGAAAAAGATAAACTTCAGACGTTTGACATGAAGCCTGAAGCCATATACAATCCTTGCATCAAAGATATGTGCCGGGCGTGAAAATGCCGGTATCTTTTAAAATGATGAGAAGGAATAGAAATCGCGTATGGAACATTTCAATGCCGTTATTCTGGCCGGCGGAAGTGGCACTCGCCTCTGGCCGCTCAGCACACCCAGCTTCCCTAAACAATTTTTACCGCTGCCCAATGGGAATAGTATGATTCAAGAGTCGCTGGCGCGGGTAGCGCCGCTTATCACGCCTGAGCAGGCCTGGGTAGTGACCGGACGCAGTATGGCTGAACTGGTGCATGAACATCTCCCCTCGGTTCCGCGCACCCATATTCTCGGTGAGCCGGTTGGTCGTAGTACCGCCGCCGCCATTGGATGGGCCGCCGCAACTATCGAGCGTCAGGACCCGCAGGCAATCATGGCCGTTTTAACGGCAGACCATATGATTACGAAAGTGGATGTATTCGACTCCGCGCTGCAACTCGCTGCTAAACTGGCAGAACAGGATTATCTTGTCACATTGGGAATCAAGCCCACTGCTCCTGAGACTGGTTATGGCTATATTCGTTATGCCGCTCAATTGACCGAAGGATTTGATCATCAGGCGTTTCTCGGCGAGCGCTTTGTCGAAAAACCAGACCTGGCAACCGCCCGTGGCTATGTGCAGGATGGTCATTATGTCTGGAACAGCGGTATGTTTATCTGGAAGGTTGAAAGAATCCTTGCCGAACTGCGCGCGCATCTCCCTGAGTCAATGCGAAAAATCGACATGATTGTGGAAGCCACAGGCACACCTCAAGAACGATTCGTTCTTGATGAACTGTGGCCTTCGTTGCAAACAATCTCCATTGATTATGGTGTGATGGAGAAGGTAAAAGAGTTTGCGGTGATTCCCGCCGATATTGGCTGGAATGATGTGGGCAACTGGGAACAGTATGGCTCGCTATTTCCGGTGAACGAATGGGGAGTGCGAGGCGTCGGGCATCATTACGAACTGGGAAGCCAAAACATCTTCGTCTATAACGAGACGCAACGCCAGGTTTTCACTATTGGACTGGAAGATGTGATCGTGGTCGAAATGGCCGATAAGACCGTCATTTGCCATAAAGATTCGGTACAGCGTGTGAAAGAATTGGCGGAAAGCCAGAAAAAGAATATATAGCAGGATGACACAGCATGACCCGGACTATCAGGTAAGGTCATGCTGTGTCATCCTGCCTTTGGTGATATACTATCAGTAATGCACAACGGAACGCCGGTACCTCATTGTTAAGAAATGGAGACTTCCACAATGCTCTCCGACCAGCCTGTCTTCGCTTCTCGTGGTATGGTGGCCTGCGCGAACTATCTCGCGACCCAGGCAGGCCTGCAAATACTCACCCAGGGTGGCAATGCGATAGATGCGGCGATTGCTGCAAATGCCGCGATGACCGTTGTTTACCCATCCACCTGTTCGGTGGGCGGCGATGTTTTCATGCTCATCTGGCATGCCAAAACGCAGCGTTTGTACGCCTTAAATGGTAGTGGCCGCGCGCCCCAGGGTATGACTCCCGAATTGTTTGCCTCGAAAGGTATGAAGCAGATTCCTGAACGAGGTCCGCTCAGCATCAATGTTCCCGGAGCCGTCGATGGCTGGTTTGAGGCCATAGAGCGGTTTGGAACGCTCGCGCCCGAAACGATCTTTGCGCCCGCTATCGCATATGCTGAAGAAGGTATGCCGGTCACCAGTAAACTGAGTGGGTGGATTCGTTCGTCAGTTCCGCTTTTGAAACGATGGGAGGGCAGTGCGGCGATATTCCTGCCGGACAATCGACCGCCTCGCGCCGGAGAAATTTTGCGCCAGCCGCAGCTGGCTCGCACATATCGCATGATCGCCAAAGAGGGCCGGGATGCATTCTATCGCGGTCCGATTGCGCGCTCAATCACCGACTACCTGCAACGAAGTGGTGGGGTTCTGCGTATGGAAGATATGCAGGAGCATCATTCCGATTGGGTTGAAGCGATTTCAACGAACTACCGGGGCTATGATGTCTACGAGTTTCCACCAAACTCACAGGGCATCGCCGCCCTTGAAATGTTGAATATCATCGAAGGCTATGACCTGCAAGCGCTCGGCTATCAATCTGCTGAATATATTCATGTGTTGCTGGAAGCCAAAAAGCTAGCTTTTGCCGACCGCGACCGCTACGTTTCCGATCCTGATTTTGTCGAGGTGCCGGTCGAGCGGCTCCTGAGCAAGGAATATGCGGAGCAACAGCGCCGGCGCATCAATTCGCAGAAGGCAGCGCACAATGTTGCAGCAGGCCTTGAAAAAGAAGGCGATACGATGTATCTCTGTACGGCAGATAACGAGGGTAACGTCGTTTCACTGATTCAAAGCCTCTTCAACCGCTTCGGTAGTGGCATCGTCGGAGGTGATACCGGGGTGTTATTGCATAACCGGGGTGCCTACTTTTCGCTCGATCCGCGGCATGTCAATTACCTGCAGCCTGGCAAGCGTACAATGCATACGCTGACACCGGCGATGGTGCTGCGCAATGGAGTACCATATATGGCGCTTGGTTCGATGGGAGGGGACGCGCAGCCGCAAATACATGTACAGCTCCTCTCGGCAATGATTGATTTTGGCAAGAACGTACAGCAGGCGATAGCGGCCCCACGCTGGCGTAGTGGGGTAATGCCCATTGGTACAACACGCGCCCAGCAGGACCTGATACATTTTCAGCGCGGTGTAGATGGATATGATCAGCGAAGTGTGACTGAAGTGGTCATGCTTGAGAATCGTTTTCCGCGTGATGTGCCTTTCCTGCTTGATATCCTTGGTCATCGTACTATCGTTGAGGGAGCATGGGAGGATGACATGGGTCATGCGCAAGCCATCCGCATCGACCCTGTCACCCATGTGTTCGAAGGAGGTGCTGACCCTCGTTGTGATGGCCTCGCTCTTGGTTGGTAATAATCCTTGTGTGCTGTCCCTACAGGACTTTTATGTTGAAAAAAATGAGTAGTGAAAGAAGGATAAAATAATGGCTCTACAATCTTCTCACCATGCCATTCCCGAAGACATTCTGGCGCTTTCCCACGAACGCGATTCTCTGCGCAAGAAAGGCAAATATGCGCGGGCCGATGAACTCAAACAGCAGATAGAGGAGGCCGGGTATGGCATCAAAGATAATCCTCATGGCGCGCACCTGGTTATTCTTCCCAGCGTTGAGATTGATGGGGAGGTTTATCGCACTACTGGCCGGGTGCCTTCACTACTTCAGATTCCGGACCGCTGTCTTTTTTCGGTGAATGTCCTGGCGCGTAACAATTTTGAACAGGTGAGACGCTGTATCGAGAGCATTCTGCGCTTCGCGGGTGAACATACATTTGAGATTATGCTGGTCGATAATGCTTCACAGGATGAAGTATATACCTGGGCGAAAGCAGCGCAGGGTGATATCCCCAACCTGCACATCCTGCGCATATCGCGTCAGGCAGGTGAGGCGGAGGCACGCAATATTGGCTTGAAGCAGAGTACAGGCAAGTATATTCTGTTGCTCGAGGCCAATATAGAACTGAATGGCGATGTTTTTACACCGCTTCTGCGTTCGCTATCAAGTGGCACTACCGGCATAACGGGCTTGCATGGTCTGCTTACCGACGACCTGCGACACTTTGAAGAGAGTTCCGCGGCAGAAGTGGAGGCCATAAGCGCAGCATGCATGGCATTTCCGCGCAAGTTGCTCAGGAAAACGGGACTTTTCGATGAGCGCTATCGTTTCCCATACTATATGGATATCGATTTCAACTTCGCGGTAAGAGATACAGGTGTTCGCGCGGTAGTGACTCCCGATCTGCCACTGGTTTGCCATCCTGCTCAGCAGCGTGCAGACTTGTCTGATGCCGAGCGCACACGTTTGATAAAACGCAACTACTATCGCTTTCTGCAAAAATGGGGACAGAGGGAAGACCTGTTGCTCGAAGACTGAGATGATCTGGCGGTCACGATTGTGATCAATAAGCATGATGCAGAGGTTAGATCAGGAGCTTCTGCATCATGTATCGTCACGCGGCATTTCTATTGATTTTGCTTATCGAGTTCTTGATAAAATCTTGAGGTCCCTCTGCTTCATTTTTTTCCTCAACCGTGATACAATAGTGCCAATAAACATGCTCGTGGGTTAAGCTCCTCAAGCACGAGAACAGGTCAAAGGCCCGTTGGCCGTCTCGTTCTGGCACCACAGCCCCTGATTAAACACTTTCTTAAGGAGAGAGAACACATTGCAAACATTGACCAAGCGTAATGATATCCCAAAAGAATATACATGGGACCTGGAAAGTATTTTTCCGTCCAACGAAGATTGGGGACAGCATTTCCAGGCCGTTCAAAGACGCCTTCCAGAATTGGAAGCGCTTAAGGGCACGCTGGCCGAAAGCGGGCAGGCCCTCTTACACGTCTTGCGGAAACGTGACGAGCTGTTTGAGCAGATTGAGCGCCTGTTTGTGTATGCTTCCATGCGCAGGGACGAAGATACCACCAATAGCCTGTATCAAGGCATGTATGATCGTGCTATGCAGCTTTATGTTCACGCTTCAACCGTGGCTTCTTACATCGAACCGGAAATCCTGGCGCTGCCACAAGAGACATTGGATCAATTCGTGCGCGAGAACCCAGGCCTGGAACTTTATGGGCAACAGTTGCGCGACTTGAATCGCCAGCGTCCTCATGTGCGTTCCGCCGAAGTAGAGGCTATCCTGGCTGCCACGGGAGAAATTTCCGAAGGCCCCGATTCTATTTTTTCGATGATCGACAATGCTGACCTGAAGCTCCCCACGATCCATGATGAAGAGGGCCAGGAGGTCGAACTGACGAAGGGCAACTACCTCGTCTTTATTCGCAGCACGGATCGTCGCGTGCGCAAAGAGGCTTTCGAGGCCATGCACAGCACCTTCCTCAAACAGCGCAATACCATCGCGGCAACCCTCTCGGCGCAGGTAAAGAATGACATCTTTTATACCCGCCAGCGTAACTACACAAGCAACCTTGAGCGCGCGCTCGCGCGCTACAATATTCCGGTCAGTGTTTACCATAACCTGGTCGAGACGGTCAGCGAGCATATTCCGTTGCTCAATCGCTATATGGAACTGCGCAAGCGTATCCTCAAGCTCGATGAACTGCATATGTATGATCTGTACGTGCCAATCGTTGAGGATGTGCATGATGAAGTAAGCTATGAGCAGGCTCGCGATACGATACTGGCCGGGTTAGCGCCATTAGGGGAAAACTATGTGAATACCCTTAAGCAGGCTTTCACGAATCGATGGATTGATGTGTACGAGACGCCTGGCAAGCGTGGCGGCGCATATAGCGGTGGCGCGTATGGCACATTGCCATTCATCCTGATGAACTTCCAGAACAAACGCGATAGTATGTATACGCTGGCACACGAACTTGGGCACTCGATGCATTCGTACTTTACGCGCAATTTCCAGCCCTACCAGTACGGCGACTATACCATTTTCGTGGCCGAAGTCGCCTCAACGCTTAATGAAGGATTGCTGACCGAGTACCTGTTGAAGACAAATGCTGATCGCGCTGTGAAACTCGCGATTCTCAATCATTCACTGGAAGATTTCCGTGGCACACTCTTCCGCCAGACGATGTTCGCGGAATTCGAACGGGAGATACATAGCCGCGCCGAGCAAGGTGAACCGCTTACTGCCGATTCGCTCAGCGCCGCGTACCACGCTCTCAATGAAAAATATTATGGTAGCGTAGCGGTGGTCGATGAACTGATCGACGTTGAATGGGCGCGCATCCCGCATTTCTACAGCAGTTTCTATGTCTACCAGTATGCGACGGGTATTTCAGCCGCGTCCTCGCTGGTGCAGCAGATTCTGCACGAAGGCAAACCAGCTGTTGACCGCTACCTGAAGTTCCTCAGTTCCGGCTCCTCCGATTACAGCATCGAATTGCTGAAAAAGGCCGGAGTAGATATGACTTCACCGGAGCCAATTCGCCAGGCGTTGCAATTGTTTGATGCGCACCTGACGCAGATGGAAGAATTGATCGGCTAGTAATCTCTTTTTCGTGACGGATGGACTGAGAGAGGGCGCACCCTGGTGGTCGCCCTTTCTCTTTTGTGCATCTATTACAAACAGGTGCTGTATACGTTTGCATGTCCTCATGAGTGTCAATATCAGAGGTGACGGACTCATCTCTTGGGGTAGCAAACAATGATCTCGTTGATGCCCCGGGTTGAATAAGTTGGCTAGTGTAGATTGATCAGGAGGTAATCTATGGCAGACGACCAGACCAACACCAATACCGATACCAATGAGAATGACCTTGGAGCGCAAGGTGTTGCGGATCAAGTGAAAGGCAAGGTCAACCAGGCAGCTGGCAAAGTTCAGGAGAAGGTCGGCCAGGTAACGGGCGATAAGTCAACGGAGTTGAAAGGCGATGCCCGGCAGATGGGTGGCAAGGTGCAGGATAAGGGTGGCCAGGTTGAGCAAAAGGTTGATAACGCTCTAAATCAGGATACGAACCCTTAAAATCAGGGTCTGATTAAGAAAGCACAGGCCCCCAGTTTCCGCGGAAACTGGGGGCCTGTGCTTTCTTAATCAGTTTGTTACGCCTGCGCGAAAGTATCGATCATCAGCTTCACGTCGTTTCCCAAAGGATAGAGAATCGGACAGGTGCAACCATTGCGATTGTACTCTTCCACCTTCGCGCGCACTTCATCAGGAGTTCCGCTTGCGGTGATGCGTTCGATCAAATCGTCGGGCACGAACTGCATGGCTTCGTGAATCTGTTCTCTGGTTGCGGGCCAGCCCAGGATGCTCTGCACCTTCTGCACGGTTTCTGGAGGCGTACCGCTTGCCTCAGCAATGTGTGGCTGCTGTGCAAGATATTGGGTAATCAGTTCCTTTGCCGCCTGCACTGCCGCATGATGATCATAATCGACCGAACACACGATGAGTTGCGGGCAATCTATATCCTCCAGCTTGCGACCGGCTTTTTTGGCGCCGATTTCAATGTGTTTCAGGGCTTCAAGGTTGTATTCAGGCGGCACGCAATAATTCAGTACCACGCCATCGGCAATTTCGCCTGCCAGTTCCATCATACCCATGTGCGTTGCGCCAATGAAAATCGCCACGTTGCGGGGTTCGCGGCGGCCATGGACTACATCAAGCTCGATGCCCTCCACCTGGTGAAATTCGCCGTGGAAGGTGACGCGCTCCATGTTTAGCAAGCGCCTTAAGACCTCGATGGTCTCGCGCATAGCTTTCAAGGGTTTCCTGCGCTCGATACCCACATTTTTTGCCAGCGGGTCCCACCATGCGCCGAGACCACAAATAATGCGATCCGGCGCGAGATCATCTAGCGTCAGGAAGGTTGCTGCGAGCAGTCCAATGTTGCGCGTCCAGTTATTAATCACGCCGCTGCCAATTTTGATGTGCGACGTCACCGCGGCAAATGCCGCCATCGGTACAATCGCATCGCGTACCAGGCGCGATTCTGCCTGCCACACCGCCTCGAAGCCACGCTGCTCGGCATACTGTGCATAGGCCATCCCCTCGCGGATTTCATGTTTATCTTGCAGGTACATTGCTACACGTGCCATATGACCCTCCCACTATTTTCCATCATGCTTTTGTACAAACGTGTCAAAAAGCTCAAAGACCTCGTCCTGCTTTTCGATGTGTGGCGAATGGCCGCAATCTGGCAGCACCACTTCTGTATACTCGCCACTGTTGGCAGCATATGCATTCATGACAGTCTGTATCTGCGTTATCATGGGCTGCGGTGGATAGACCTCGGCTCCGGGCCAGCCGGGGACCGCGCCAATTTGTCCGAGAAAGCCGAAGTCGAACAATGAGGTATCGGAGACAATCTGATCGTCGGCGCCGCGTATCCATAACACAGGCGGTTTATTGCTAATCGTAGCGAATGCTGCCTGATTGAGGTACTTCGGGGAGAGTGCGTTATTGGGTCCCTGCACGCCTGGCGCGACATTGGGCCAGTTATTCGATGCCGTCATATCGCCCGGATAGATGCCTTCCGCGACTTTACAGGAGAGGATCGAGGTCACGTATATCTCTTCGCGGTCGGGGGCCACGCGGAAAGGAGGCTTAAAGTAGAAGGTGTTCATAACGGTGCGCGGCGAGAGTTGATCGCTGCCCCGGTCTCCCTGCCCGATGCGCTTCACAAATTCAGGATTGGCTGTGCCGCCGCCGCTGCCCGCGAAGTCGGGCCAGATAGGAGCGCCATTCGCTCCCTTCGTACCGCCAAAGCCAAAGGGCGAGCCGGGGGCTTGCAGTGTCAGAGAACGCAGCGTATTGGAATGGTCTATCGCGTATTGCATTACGACGTTGCCACCCAGTGACCAGCCAAACAAATGGAACGCAGGCAGGCCCAGCGCCTGAACCAGCGCATAGAGATCATCTGAGAAGTCGCGTACGCCCCTCGTTGCGTTGATTCGTAGAGCCTCGGTATCACCGTAGCCTCGCATATCCGGCGCAAAAATCTTGTAGCGACCGGTTGCTGCCAGCACCAGCATAAAATCCTGAAAGAAGAGCGACGACGCAGTATTGCCATGCACCAGCACAATGGGTGTATCTCCAGAACCCGCTTCGAGATAAGCGACCTCGAGCCGGTCAGTTCTGACCTTATTTTGGACGATTCCTGGAAGTAATGGTGTAGGTGACATTATTGAAATAACCTCCTGTGCGAAACTTTTTGTTATTGTACCATCTTTCTGTCCTATGCTGGCAAGCAGCTTGTCTCTGTTTGGTTGAGTAGAACGTGTATGCTATTAGTGATATTTCTTCGGTAAAAAACGAAATAGATTGGTGGTATAGCATGGACAGTGACGACTCTATTCAATCAGACCCCAGCGAGCTAAAAACGGTGATGATTGTTGAAGACGACGCGGGCATTGGCAACTTTCTTGTCCAGGCAATTCAGCAAGAAACACCCTACCAGGCAGTGCTGGCCACCGATGGCTTTCAAGCCTTAAAGATGTTGCACACCTTGAAGCCAGATTTGCTCATTCTGGATTATAGCCTTCCCGGTATGAACGGTCTCGAGGTCTATGATCAAGTCCATGCAAACAAGGAATTGGAACATATACCCGTGTTGATAATCACTGCCGAAACATTGCGCGTGCAAAAAGAGGTGAAAGCCCGGCAAATCTCTCTATTGCAGAAGCCATTTGATCTTAGCGAACTCCTCGCTGCTATTGATCAATTATTTGCGCCATCTTAGTTGATGTGGAACGTGTCAACGAAGGGCACATATACAGCCGGTACAGGAACGCAGCCTCGCCAGTACTTATAAGCAGAGCTGAAACGGAAAAAGCAACTCGCTCGTGATGAGATTAAGAAAGATTGTAACCATGCTCACCTGCGAGTATGGAGAAAGGATAGCATTATGGCGAGGGAAAAGGGTACATCTGCATTTTCAGCACATTCTCGACGCCGGCCTTACCAGGTAGATCACTATATCAATCAATTTTTGGATGCTACCTGTGATGAGAGCCGGCGTGCCATTCTAGAGCTGCTTGTTCCGCCTGACGGACAGGATTCCCCGGAGGCCTACGAGCTGCGCGCGGGAGATATTGCCAGGCAATTAGGGCTGGCTCGATCTACAACCTCGGAGCACTTGCACCAGTTGCTCAAAATGCACCTGGTAAGTACGCGTAGAGAGGGTACGATGGTCTATTACAGGCTGCGCAATCGTCACCTGGTGCGGGCTTTCCATGAATTGCTACGTGCGCTGGAAACCCATTATACCGCCCAGAGCGCGGCTATGGAGTCTCCAACAGCTGCGGGAGAATAAGTTTTCTTTCCTTGCAGCTGATTTATTTTCGCATAAGTCACCATGTAATCACCCCGTTTTCCACCTTTTTTCTTCTTCTTGATACGTCCACCTGTACCATACGTTTCACATAATAAGGCAGTATTTCGGTGCTAACCGAGGAAACTCTGTTGCTCTATTGGTCAGGAATGGAATTAGAAACAGGACATATTTCTCATCCGTGTCATAGTTAAGGCCCATATTTCGCCTATTACCGAACAAGAAAAGGATGTTAAAGGAGTAAGAGAGAGGATGTTAGAAGCCGCTTGAGAATAACCTGAAATGCTTCAGGACAGCTGCTTCTGATAATACTGTTCCAGCGTTCGCAGCAGGTCTAAAAAGGCCTGGACAAGCAAGTGATTTGACAAACGATAGTAGACCGCGGTTCCCTGTTTGCGAGTTGTAACCATGTGGAGATTGGCGAGCTGGCGCAGGTGCTCAGAGGTGGTAGCGCTGCTCAATCCGAGTTCTTGAGCGATTTCTCCAGAGCGTAGCTCCGTAGGGACGGATGGGTCATTGTCGTTGGGTGCGGCAAGCAGCTCCAGAATATAGCGGCGGCTCGTGTCGCATACTATGGATAGAAATTGATCCACAAACGCATCTAATTCTGACGAACGATGCAGGATGCTGGAATGTGCGCGGTTTAGCCTTACGGCGGCAGTCTTTTTCCGAGGCATCGCTTTATTACGCTCCCTTCGTAAGAAATGGGGAACTTTCTGACAGGCGGAAGAACAAAACTCTTCCCTGTCTATATCTTATAACCGCTTATCATGTCTTATGATAACATGCCAGGTGAAAGGGTGAGGTTGATATGCCATCCTATCTTACGACAGCAGATGTGGCTACACGTCTGGGTGTCAGTCTCGATACCGTCCGGCGCTGGTTACGCAGCGGTGAACTCAAAGGTACTCCCTTTGGGCGAGCGGGCTACCGTATTGAAGACGCAGATTTCGAGGCATTTTTACTTCAGCGTCGACGGCAATCTCAGGAGTTCAGTACCATTTCTCCTGGACAATTTGCTCCAACCGGTACGGCGTTGGTAGAGTTGATGAATGCGCTTGGCCAGGAATTGCGCATGCCGCTTGCCACGACACGAGGCACGCTACACCAGGCGCGCCGTCTGCTTCAACGCGCACTAGAATCGCCTTTACCAGATACGGCAGTAGATCTACTCGCAAGGCTTCAGGAGGTGCTGGTACGCGCAGAACGACAGGTCGCAGCAGAGATTCGGCTGGCGGGCAACCTGCTGGATGCCTCTCGCATTGAAACAAACATGTTCGAACTTTCCCCGGCATGGTGCAATCTGGTCGAAATTGTGCGCGAAACTGTCTCAAGCCTGCAAGAACTTGCCGGTCAAAAAGTCATCGAGCAGGAACTGCCTGCTGATGACCTGGTAGCGGTGATTGCCGATGCTGATCGCATCAAGCAGGCATTAACCAATTACCTTCTGAACGCGCTCAAGTTTTCTCCCAACGATCAACCAGTTAAGGTATTGCTGGCCGTAAATGATTCGCAGGCACGTGCCGCGGTGCAGGACAAGGGACCGGGAATCCCAGATTCAGAGCAGCATATGATATGGGAGCGTTTCGGACAGGGACAGAGGCGTCCGGCAGGTTCGGGAAGTGGGCTGAGGCTTGGTTTATACATCACCCGGGCCATCATTCAGCAGCATGGTGGCCAGGTTGGCGTCGAAAGCCAGCCTGGGGAAGGCGCTACGTTCTGGTTCACGCTTCCCCTGGCGGATGAGACATAAAGGAAAAGATCAACAACTACGAGGTAGCAGGATAGCGCCACAGGAATTTTCCTGTGCTTGATTGCAAGACATCCATCGTTCCATTGATGTGCCGGACATACATAAGCCCGTCAACCACCCTTGGATACCAGAGAATTGTAGCTTTTGAAGTATAATGCCAGAGAATACTTCCGTCTCCTGGTCGCAATGCTTCAAGCGAACCGTCACTTAGTGCGACGTAAAGGATTCCATCCTGGAGTATAGGGGAATAACGAAAGCCAAGGGCATCCACCTGATGTTGCCAGAGCAGGGAGCCGTCGCTTGTCCGTAAAGCGATGATCGTGCCATCAAATGTAGCAATGTAGGTAACGCCATTCGCTACCAGTGGCGCTCCACCAAATACCTCCCTTGTCTGGTACTGCCAGAGCAATGAACCATCTTTGTCCCGCAAAGCCTCGATTGTCCCACTCGTTGTGCTGATATAAGCTATTCCGTCCGCGACCGTCAGAAGCTCAAGTGCGTTTCCTGGAGAGGTGTACTGCCAGAGGGGTTTCCCATCACTCATACGCAGCGCCTGCACCTCATTCGTGCCGCGGGCTATATACATCGTGTCACCATCTATGAAAGGCGCCCAGGGGTTATTATCACTGGGATCTGCTTGATAGCGCAAAATCCTGGAGCCGTTGCTTGCTCGCAGTACATAGACCATACTATCTCTGGTCAGGATAGAAGCCGTTCCATTCGCAACCGATAAGAAGCCATCCAGGGGCATATCCAGGCCAGATATAAAGTACCACAGAAAAGAACCATTACTGCTGCGTAACGCTTCAACACTGCCGCCCTGACCATTGACATAGACTATCCCATCCTTGACCAGCAAAGATGATGGCCCAGGAGGAGGGGTCTGATGTTCCCAGAGAAAACTGCCGTCGCTGCCGCGCAGGGCCGCTACACCCCCATTTGTATCTGTGGGCCATGCAATGTAGAGTATATCGTACACTGCCCATAAATAAGCCGTTGGGGGGAAGCCTACTTGATGTTGCCAGAGCAGCTTGCCGTCGCTTGTCCGGTGCGCTTCCAGCGTGCCATCTGCTGCCAGTATATAAGCCCTTCCGTCCGCAACCGATATATCATTGAGATGAGGTTGAGATGGGGCACTCGCACGCCCCGGGTTAGAAACAGTTGGCCTGGATATGGAAAATGAACCCGATTGGATTACGGGCAGTAAGATCAGCAATAATATCAGGACGCTCATCAAACATATGAAAAGTCTTTTACGTGGAGTTAGGACTTTTTGCATAAACCCCGCTGCCGCGCGCGCAATGAGAGAATTGGAAGTTTGCTCTGGAGAGCCCAGATCTGTAATCTCGACTTCGTCTTGACCGGGTAAGTTGTTCTCGTCTGCTTTCATAGCATTCTTCCTTACTTCAAGCGAGGCTAGTTACCTATCTGGCTACTCGGTAAGTAAAAGGCACCTTCATAGGTACTATAAGAGATATAAGGGTTTATGACAAGACCTTAACAGGATGCTTTGTCGTTTAAATCCCTACATATGGGTAATATACTGATTGAAAGAATTTCCTTTAGAACATCGGTACTATAAATAATTGTAATCGTAGGTATAGAAAAAGAAATGTACAAAGAGATTTTAAATTGATCGCTTAGTTTCGTCTAGTAATATTGATTGAATTGAATTTCGTATGATGGAGGGATTTCGTTCAAAGGAAAAAGAGAGAGATGCTCATCATCATCTACCTGTTCGTCACAACAATATTCTCGATCATTTTCGTGTGGCAGATAGTGCATCGTATTGCTCATCCTTTTGAATGCACCTGTGGCTTCAGGACGCGCTTCCTGAATAAATTCAAAGGGCACCTGCTACAAAGCCATCGATGGCATTAGTGGCTGCTAGCAACAGATCGGACGATTTAGCCGAGAGAGCCTATGGAGGGCGCGACCACAAGGGTTCATACGCGGAGGTTTTTGGAAGCGGCCTCGGCTACTGGTGTCCGTCCCGTTCCCAGAAATCTACTTATGCAAGTCCTTGTGGTCGCTCTCTCCCTCATTCCATATCCTATGGGCGTTGAGGTTACGGGTTATCCCACTCTCTTCCATCGCGCTGGATCAATTCATTGGCTTCTTCAGGCCCCCAAGTTCCGGCTTTATAGGGATAGATGGTATCGGGAGGCATATCCTTCCATACATTGGTGATGCTGTCGATGATGCGCCAGGAAGTTTCTACCTCGTCACGACGTATGAAGAGTGTCGAGTCTCCTAATATACAGTCGGCAATCAATCTTTCGTAGGCATCGGGGGATTCGATGCCGAAGGCGCTTTCGTAGGAAAAATTCATATTCACATCTGCCAGGTGCTGGGCCGCGCCGGGCACTTTGGCGGCGAATTTCAGGCTCATCCCTTCATCTGGTTGAATACGAATGGTCAGGCGATTAGGCACCAGCCCCTTCGTTTCATTCGGATTATAGAGCTGGTGTGGAACACGCTTGAATTGGATAGTGACCTCGGTACTGCGTTTTGGCAAGCGTTTGCCGGTACGGATGTAGAAAGGAACATCGGCCCAGCGCCAGTTTTCGACGAACAGTTTCAGAGCGACATACGTTTCGGTCGTCGAGTTGGGCGCAACCCCCTGCTCCTCTTTATAGCCCGGCACCTGTTGTCCGTCGATTACACCGGCTGTGTACTGACCGCGCACCGTATTCTGTTTCACCTTTTCTGGAGTGAACAACGGAATGGCGCGCATGACCTTGACCTTCTCGTCGCGAATGGCCTCGGCGTCGAATGCAACCGGTGGTTCCATGGCGGTCAGGCAGAGCACTTGCATGATGTGGTTCTGCACCATATCACGTATCGCGCCTGATTCTTCGTAATATTCAGCACGCGTGCCGATACCCAGGCTCTCTGCTACCAGAATTTGCACGTGGTCGATGTATTTCTGATTCCAGAGTGGCTCGAAAATACCGTTGGCGAAACGAAATGCCAGAATATTTTGCACCGTCTCTTTACCCATGTAGTGGTCGATGCGGAAAATCTGATTTTCACGGAAGACCCGAGCGAGTTCGCGATTGAGTTTTTGCGCCGTTTCCAGGTTGCGCCCGAAGGGTTTTTCAATGATGAGGCGTGCCCATCCCTCTTCGCCTTCCTGATTAGCCTGCGAGCGCGCAAGGCCGGCGCCACCGAGTTGATGGATGAGTTCGGAGTCGAGGGAAGGCGGTGTTGCCAGGTAGTAGATGCGATTTCCTTGTGTGCCCCGATCCCTATCCAGCTGCTCGAGCATATCCGCCAGCTTCTGGAATCCCTCGCGATCATTGAAATCGGATTGGCAATAGAAAATGTGCTGAGCAAATTCGTGCTGCGCTTTGCTATCGAGCTTATCATCATCGGGCATATATTTGTTGATCGAATCGATGGCCATACCGCGATATTGCTCATCGTTCAAGGGGCGGCGCGCGAAAGCAATGATCGAGAATGCCTCGGGTAGGGGATGGTCGTGCCAGAGATGGGCCAGGGTAGGCAAAAGCTTGCGCTGCGTCAGGTCGCCCGTGGCACCGAATATGACGATCACACATGGTTCGGGCTGTTGGCCGTTCTGCCAGATCGTGTGCTGCTTCAATACCGTATGTTGTTTCAGTTGTGTTACCGGCTTAACTTCTTGTACCATATTCACTCTCCTTACAGAAAATTTATGCCGCTATCCAGAGTATACCTCACTCCGGCACATTGCGTATAGCAATCTCGTCTGTTTTATCTTGCCAGCAGCAAGAAGGATTCATAATTATCACGTATCAGCATGCAATTTGTGTGAGCAACCTTCCTGCTGATTACTCATCAGGAGTGCGCGAGGGATTCTTCGCTGCGCTCAGAATGACAGGCCTACGAGCAGACGTGTCATTCTGAGCGCAGCGAAGAATCCCTCGCGCACTCCTGAACCCAGGTGAACTCGCCTCGTCCAGGGAACTCATGGGTAATCACCAAACTTCCAATCGCTTGCCTGGATATTGAAAGATTGGTAAGATACGAGCCAGCGCGGTCTGATTTGGCAGTTCATCTCAATGATTGGAGGCCCTTGATGGGAAACGTTTCTTCTCGAAAGGATTTTTGTCTTTCACCATTGAGAAAGGATTATCATGCAATTGACCGATCGTATATTACTGCGCTTGCACGTCGAGGCCGTCTGGGACGTACATTTTGCTTCCCCTGTGCTCAATGATGTTGAGCTATCTGCCGAAGACTCACAACTTTTCTGGAATCTCTGTGTGGCGGACCTGGCTTCGGGCCGCGTGTATATATGGAGACCCGGTGTGACCGCTATTGAACGGGAAGTACTACGCTTGAGAGCGGACGAAGCCCTGACATCCTCATCGGTTGGTGTTCCACTATCAGAAGTACATCGCGAGGTGGCTCTTTCCCTGGTTGCCGCCCCGCGATTTGATAAGGCAACTGCCGCCACAATTGCCCGTCCTTTAACTGAAAAGGATCAAGCGCTGATTGAGGCGTTCGATCCTGGTTCTCAGGATTACTACTTTCATCCCCAAAGGCAACCACTTATCGGCGTGGTCATTGCAGGGCAACTTGTGAGCCTGGCTCATAGTTCCCGACGCACTTTAGAAGCCTGTGAATTGGGGATAGATACGCTTGCTGAAGCGCGCCGGAAGGGATATGGGCTAGCAGCCACTATTCTGTGGACACAATCGATCCTGCAAGAAGGACTGGTTCCGATTTACAGTGCCGATGCTTCCAATACCGCTTCGCTTCGCCTGGCTGATGCAGCCGGCTACCGGGCTTTCGCAAAGATTGCGACGCTTGAGTGATGAAATGCGAGATAGGAGACTATTGGTCATGGAAGAACGATAGACCTGACTATTATCGATCCGGATGCTATCCACGTCGATCTCATGCCTGAGAAGGCGAGCTACCCGGCACAAAAAAACCTGGCAGCACTATAGATGGGCTGCCAGGTTTTTGGTAATATTACTTAGCTCCTGCCTTCACGGGAGACTTATCAGGGAGATTTGGATTGGGCAACTTCACCGTTACTTTGTCGCTCTGTTTTTTGCTTGCCCCACGTGTACGGTTCATAACGCGCGTACTTGCAAGATAATAGGTCAGAGCGATACAAAGCGCAACCGGTAAGAATAGATAGAATGCGAGCGGAAGGCCTAACGCGTGTAAAATCAATTGCAGGGTAGGTAGTACAAGGAGCATGATGGCCGCGATTAAAGTGAAACCCGCGACCCAGCGGATTTTCAGTTGTTTCTCCAGCACTTTATGACGCAGCAGCGCCTGCTCGCGTATACTGTTCTGGAGTTTAATCAGATTCTGTCGCTCCTGGTGAATAGCTTCCCGCTCGCTTGCAAGTTCTTGCTCAAGTAGTTGGGCTTTATGCTGCGCCTGGCGCATTAGCCTCAGGACCTCAGCTACATGCTGGTCCTCGATCTGTTTGACTTGCAATTCCAGCGTCTTTACCACATCATGCAATATTGGCGGAGTGTGATCAGGAGAGAGTACCAGCGTGCTGGCGGCCTCTGATACCAGTGACTGAGCTTCCTCTTCAACTTTTTGATGGAAAGAGTGGTAAAGCTCCTGGTAGCGGCGCTCCAGGTTCGCGTTGATTTCCTGCAACTGTTTCTGCTCTTCCATCATATCGCGCAGTTGTTCCTGGTATTGTTCGATCTCCACCTGCTGCGTATTGCGAATCGAAGCGTTTTCCCGCTCTAGCTGTTTTATAGCTTGCTTATACTCAGCGAGCAGGCGCTCCATATCTTCCAGGTCCCAGCGCAGGCGCTTGTTCTCCTCACGCAGATGGGCCAGTTGACGTGCGGCCAGTTTTCCTGCCGGTGGCGTTTCGCTATTGATGCGCGGCAGGATGTCTGTCTGCCTCTGGCGTTTCTCGTTGATGATTTCCCGGCGTGCAGCAATACGTGCTGATCGGTCATACGGTCCTGTTGTAGTATCGGTAGTATCTTCCGGCGATAACATCATCGGCTCCCTTGCATGGTTATCTGACAATAGGTAGCAGCATATGCACGCGAGACATGCGCAACTTGCATCTACGGTAAAAAATCTCCCTGCTCCAATTATGCATAGATAATTGGAATTTTGCAAGGCTTTTTCCTGGATAAATTGGAATTGTAACTCTTGCGCTGCTATTTCAAGCCATTTTCAAGCAACCATGCCCGTGGGGAAAATCGTTGCCGAGGTGCAGGGCGAGGAATTGTTGCAGCACATGAATATATCCTTGCGGGTCATGCGCATATGCATCACAATGCGCGGCATCCTCTACCAGATATGTTTCAAGAGAAATGCCGCAAGCTCTGGCCTGCTTCGCGATTTGATAGGCATGGCTGATGGGGACGGCTTCGTCTTTCATGCCGTGAATGAGCAGGATAGGTGGGTGCCTGTAGGTAATCACCAGATACAGGATGGCCCTACCCAGCAGGGGACTCAACGTGTGGGTTTTAAGGCAGGCAGAAGCTGGTGTTCTAACCAGTCTTGCACGGTAATCCAGAGAACACGAATGCCAAAATAGCCGAGCGCAAGGCCACACAGGGCGTTGATCCAGCGAAATAGGGCCGGATGAATCCACCTGCGTCCCCAGCGCACAATGGCGCTGATTCCGATGCACCAGAGTACCGCCCCCAGGAAGAAACCGGCGAAGAAATACAAAAACTGCCAGCCGGTTATCCCTGAAGCAACGACACTGCTTCCCAGGCCTGTCCAGAACGCGAGTCCTACCGGATTGGCCAGACCAAACACAACGCCGGTGGCGAAATCTCCCCGCGTGGTGGATACCTTATCTGAGGAAACGTGCTGGCGTGTAAAGGCTTCGGAGAGCGCTAACCATGCCAGGCGTAATAGGAAGAAGCCACCGGTGAGCCCGAGTATTATCTCAACCGCCAGGTAGCGGGTCAGGAATGTTACACCGGTTAATGCGAGTATTGCCCACAACGAGTCTCCGATCAGCGAACCGGTTTCAACCAGCAGGACTGAACGGCTGCCCCAGGCGATCCCACGACGTATAGCTTCCGTATTAACCGCGCCCGGTGCGGCGGCGTAGGCAATGCCCAACCCAATAGCTGTAGCAATCAGGGTGATTGGTATCATCTTTGGTCCTCATTCCATCGTATGTTTTAGCTTTTCGTATTTCGGCGGTAATCCTGTAATGTCTGTATTCGATGTGGCTCCTGGTTATTTCTTTCGTTTTCTACCGCTGAAGCCAAATAGCAATTTGATTACCTGCTTGTAGAGAGGCAACTGCCATTGGTGATAGGGGAACCACCAGAGTTCGCGTTTCAGTGGCAGCTGGATGCGCTCACCCATGATGTGGCGTACCTGGCAGAACTCCTTCAGACCTGTTGCCCCGCCGTGTACGCGTCCGATGCCCGATTGCTTTACACCACCCCAGGGAGCCTCCGGCGCTGAATAGGCCGCGATCACATCGTTGATCATCACAGTGCCTGCCTCCAGGCGCCTGGCGATGCTATCCGCGTGTTTGCTATCCTTACTGAAGACATAGGCATCCAGGCCATAGTTGCTGTCATTTGCCAGGCGGATAGCTTCTTCATCGTCCTCAACCACCGTGATGGGCAGGAGCGGTCCAAAGGTTTCATTGCGCATCACTTCCATATCAGCATTGACATCTGTAAGGATGGTTGGTTCGTAAAATGGGCCTGTGAGATTCTCGGGCCGGTGTCCGCCGAACAAGATGCTGGCCCCTTTACTGACCGCGTCCTGCACCTGGCGTTCGACCACCTGAACCTGGCGTTCATGCACCATAGAGCCAATATCGACATCTTCGCCAGCAGCGGCATTGCCGACGCGCAGTTTCCGTGTCAGCTCAATCGTGCGGCCAATAAAGGCGTCGGCTATACTTTTGTGGACGTAGACGCGCTCAACCGATGCGCAAATCTGCCCGCAGTTGGCAAATGCGCCCCAGACAGCTGCCTGCGCCGCTCGCTCAATATCGGCGTCAGCACAAACGATCATAGGGTCTTTGCCGCCCAGTTCGAAGATCACCGGTGTCAGATTATCGGCGGCGGCGCGCATGATATGGCGAGCCGTTACGCCGCCTCCCGTGAAGCAAATTTTGTCGACCCCGCTTTTCACCAGCGCGGCGCCGGTTTTGCCATCCCCATGGATAACCTGGAAAACGTACTGCGGCAGATCGACGGCGGCAAATAAGTCGGCGATGACCTGGCCGCATTGTGGTGTCAGTTCCGAGGGTTTGAGGATGACTGCATTGCCCGCGATAAGCGCGGTGACGACCTCAGAGAGGCCGAGTACGAATGGGAAGTTCCAGGGCGAAATGATGCCGATGACTCCCAGGGGAGCATAGTGGATGTAGCTCTTGCGATGCTTCAGCAGGTGCAGTGGAACCGGTTCATCCGCCAGCATTTTCTCCGCATGCTTGACATAATAGTTAATGAAATCGGCAGCCGCCATGATCTCATTCAACAGTGCTTCGATGCGCGGTTTGCCTACCTCCTGCGAAATCATGTTGGCGATTTCGTCTGTACGTTTCAGCATGGCGTCACGAAATCGAATCAAATATTCGCCGCGCTCCTTAAATGTCAGCCCGCTCCAGGCTGCTTGAGCGGCACGCGCATTCGCGACGGCCTCTTTTACGGCTGTCTCGTCAGCAACAGGAAGCTCCGCAATCACTTTACCGGTAGTCGCGTTATAGGCCGCAAGAACATTATTAGAGGTATTTTCCTGATTCTGTTGCTTCCCTTCCTGGATACTGGAAGCGATGTGCGAAGTATTTGAGGGCTGTTGTTCGATTGCCATGTGGAACTTTCTCCATTCGTCACGATGCAAGCTCTTATTTCAAATGTATTAAAGAGAACGGCGGCCATATGCTGTTACTATAGCATAGGCCGCCGCTCGAGGTCAAAAGCTCAAAAGCTCAATGCGGTTTAGGTGTTTTGGTTGGTTTAGGCGTGGGCGAAGGTGATCCGGTCGGCGTCCCTGTAGGTGTGCCACCAACTGGGAGTGTTGGCGACGGCGATACCGTAGACGATGGTGTTGCCGGGGCTGTTGGCGAGGCAAGAATCGCCGTGAAATAGGCTGCCTGCGGGATGGTGCAGGCTGGAACCCCCTGCTTTTGGAATGAAATTTGAACAAGCACTATTTTGTTGAGAGCAATGGGTTTCAATGCTACGGGAAAGACTGCCAGCCCATCGCTGCCGGTAGTAGCGGTTAATGTAGTAGTACTGCCATCCGGCCATAGCACTACAGCGGTTCCGCTTGCTCCTGCGACCCCAACAGGGTTACCGTCAACGGTATGCGTAAATTTGGCGTAGACATCTACAGTGCTTGATGGGCTATATGGCGGCGATGTATTGGTTGCCCATCCCCCACAGGCGTAATCAGGAAATGCCGGTGTTGGCGAGCCATTGACCACCCCTAAATTGACGGTGACCGTGACGACAGGGTTGGTCGAAGCGAACTGAGCGTTGCTATTGCCACAAGAGACCACGAGGATGCTCAGTAAAAAGAAGAGGACGACAGCCCCACATTTTATCAAAGAAGAGACAGAAGTATTTTTTTGCCATTGTTTCCAGTGTTGCGACCACATCGAATAAGAACCACCTTTATCTATCTGTTTATCATATTCGTGAATCAGTATAGCACGAGCGAGCTTAAATACTGCATAACGCGCGATTTTTACCAAAAAAGTACTACCCCTGGTTGCCTTTTACGGGTAGGTACTGTTAAAAATAAACGCGATCTGAGGAAAGAAATAACTGTTTGGGGAACTCTGAATTGAATAACAGGGCAAAGGAGGACGGCCTGGCGGATAGGCATACCCATCCGCCAGGCCGTCCTCCTTTGCCCTGTTGCTTGAGGCCGCATTGTTCTTACTGGACTATCACAGTCAGATTCATGCCTGGGTGAATAGAGCAGTAGTAATGGAACGTGCCCGCCGTATTAAATGTACCGAGTGGCGCGCTATCATTTCCTGCGAATTTAATGTCATTCGCAACCGGAGCGCCCGGTTCTACCTTTTTGACTGCGTTGCTGTTACTGACCCAGCTGCCATTGTAAATTTCGTGTGGGACAGGCGCATCATCAATCAGAGTGAGCGTATCCCCTTTCTTGATAGTGATCGAGGGGACGAGGAAATTGGACCCGCCCATATGAACCACCGGGCCGCTAGAGCTCGTTTCTTCCCTGATCGAACATGCGGCCAATAGCGCGGTCAGCAGACCGAATAGAATGACGCCTACGAGAACCTTTTTATACATCGGGGTTTCCTTTCAAGTTTATTTTCCGCACATAGACTCTCTGCACCGGATTCTTTAGAAGATAATTTCGTGGTGCTTCTAGTAATTACTATAGCAGAATCATTGCGAGCGTGCCAGAGTATTTGTTCTGGTGATTACCTATAAGTGGGCCAGAGATGCTTCGTTGCACTCAGCATGACATGCCCCACGCTGTCATGCTGAGTGCAACGAAGCATCTCTGGCGCCTTCCATGTAACTGAGCCACCTCATCTGAGTCGCCCGACTTCTGGGTAATTACCAGTATTTGTTGCTGTTCAGGCACGGTGCTTTTCAAGTAAAAGAGACAAGGAACGATGATGCCCTTGCCTCGCTACATCTAGCAGCAAGCATATTTTACCACAACGTTGCAAGGTGCCAGAGTGAGGGCTCAACCTGAGCACTTCACTGGTGGTCGCTGAAGTTTTCTATCTTTTGAAGCCATTCCTCATGACGAGGTTCGTGACGCTTTCATGATACCTTCTCTTTATACTGCAAGGGTAGAAGGGGTACTATGTTTTGCTCACCTGTGAAGGATGCAAGCCATGCAGCAGCAAGTGATACAAGAGGTGAGGCTGCTGACTAACCAACCTGGAAGTAGCTTTGCCGGTTGAAGTCTCTGCCGAAAGATGAAAGATAGAGGGTGAGGAGAAAACCGTACGATGATAGGCACGCAAACTCGTCAAAAGTTATCGACCACTGAGAAGATCGCCGCCTTGAGTAAGGTAGGGGTTAGACTGCTGACCGCACTGGATGAAATTCACCTCATGCATTTCATTGCCAAAACGGCTCGTGACGTAACCGGTGCCACTTTTGCGGCATTGAGCCTACGGCCGGTGCATGAAGAAGGTCAGGTAAGGATGTCTTCGGAGAGAGATCTCTTTCACATGGTGGCCGTAGTGGGGATCAGCCCTGAGCAAGAAGTGTTCTTGCGCCACATGTTGTTGGCACGAGAAGGATTACTGGCTTCTCTCTTTCGCCAGGGTGTCCCGGTCCTGATGGATAATGTACCCACCCTTGTCCCCTCTGAAGTATCCTCGTCATCCGATCCTGGCGATGCTATCAGACTGCCGGCCCAGACCGCTGCCATCCCAGATATAGCTGTGGAAGATAGGCGTTCAGCGGGTATTCCGCCAGAGCATCCCCTGCTACGGAGTTTTCTCGAAGTGCCCTTGCTGACGAGCCAGGGAGAAGTACGTGGTGGACTGCTATTGGGACACAGCGAGCCTGGACACTTTACCGTTGAGGATAAAGACCTGCTCGTGAGCCTGGCTACCCAGGCAGCTATGGCGCTGGAACATGCCCGGCTCTCTCAGGTTGCGCGCAGACAGGCCGTTATGGTAGAACGGATCTTTGCCGGTCTAAGCGATGGGGTCATACTCGTTGACCGGCGGCGCAATATTTTGTATGAAAATGCCGCGTCGCGCCTGGTGCGCGAGCAATTCGCAAGTATGCCTGGAGGGAAGCAGGCCATCGAAGCCCTCCTCTACACCCCGGCACAACGCGCTTTGCGGCAAGAAGTGGTGAAGGATATCCTGGTACACCTGGAGGATGAGCATGGCGACGTGAGAGAATATACTGTGTCTGCCTCGCTTCTCCCTCTTTCACTGGGATCCATGGGATCACTATCCTCTGCTCCAGGAGCAAGGCGAGCGCAGGGTGGCGAACCGGGCGTTGTAGTACTCTGGCATGATGTGACAGAGCGACGTATTCGCGAGGCCGAGCGCCAGGCGCGTGCTGAGATGGAAGACCGCCTCGCCACCCTCCAATTGATCCTGGACGAGCTTCCCAGCGGCGTCTTCCTGGTCTACGGACATAACGCCCGGCTGCTGTTAGCCAATCGTGCTATGACCACCATCTGGGAAGCTACCTGGCCGCAGGGACAACCGATGGACGAGTTTCTGGCGCAGAATGGCGTTGGCCTGCTCGACATGCATGAACAGCCTCTAATTTTTGAGCAACTCGCGACCTTGAGAGCGGTACGCCATGGCGAGACGGTACGACAGGTGCAGTCTATTATCCGCCAACCCAATGGAACGACTCTTTCGGTACTGGTCAATGCGATTCCGCTTGACGCGCATCGTCTCAAGCTTACATTCTTCCAACCAGGAGGATTTTCGATGGAAGAACCGCCATATGTAGCGCTTGTTAACTACCAGGATGTCACCATCTTGAGAGAGGCCGATCAGTTGAAAGATAAGTTCATCGGGACGGCAGCGCACGAACTGCGCCACCCGGTGGCCGTTCTGAGAGGATATGTGCAGATGTTGCTCCGGCAAAACAAACGTGGCAAATGGCCTAAACTCCTCGACAGACAGGAGGAAGCGCTTCAAAGCATTGATCAATCTACGGCGCAGCTGGTAGAGCTGTCTGAAGATTTGCTCGATGTGACACGCCTGCAAGGTGGAGGGGTACAGTTGCACTGCGAACCGGTAGACCTGGTAGTGCTGGTACAGCGAATGGTGCAGCAGGTGCAGGTGACGACCGACCGTCATATGCTTACTCTGGTGACCACAGTGCCGTCACTGGTGGTGAATGCCGACCCGGTGCGCATCGAGCAGGTGCTCTCCAATCTGCTCAGCAATGCCATCAGATATAGTCCAGAAGGTGGTATGGTAGAGATTACAATCTCTGAGGTAGTTGACACACATGGGGCTTGCGTGAGCATCCGTGACAGTGGGATAGGCATTCCTGAAAAGGACCAGGCTCGCATCTTTGGTCAATTCGCGCGTGCCAGCAACGCCGAAAGCTACGGGATCGGGGGGACGGGATTGGGGCTTTATCTCTGCCGGGAAGTCATCGAGCGGCACCATGGGCGTATCTGGTTCGAGTCCAAAGAAGGGCAGGGCACAGCTTTCTCCGTGGCATTACCAGGCGTCTACGCAGCCCCTGATCCCGCAAGTGCTTAAAAATGAGATATCCCAGGCAACTGTATAGTGGCCTGGGACCGTCCTATTTCACGATTGGTAGCGCATACGGGAGTCGAACCCGTGATCTCCGCCTTGAGAGGGCGGCGTCCTGGACCACTAGACGAATGCGCCATATCCTTTTTGCTTGTGACCCTATAATAACCCTAACAACGCTACTTGTCAATAGAAAATGGCTGGTGATTATCTATAAGTTGCGAGGGATTCTTCGCTGCGCTCAGAATGACACACTCGCCGGCGAGTGTGTCATTCTGAGCGCAGCGAAGAATCCCTGGTGTGAAGCCGTGCAACTGCCTCGACTTCCGCCACCCAGCCTACTTATGGGTAAACATCATGCGCCTGCGGCGCACTCCCACCGATGCAAATCGCGTGGCGGATTTTCGGAAGAATCATCGTAAAATGTGGTTGAACGTGTTGAACATCCCTGGCGCCGACAAGGTACTCCTTGCCAGCGCCAGGTGTATCTACCTGTGCAGGTCGACGAAATGTTCTTCGCCGTGGCGTAGGAATTTAAACGCCAGGCGTGTCCAGTGTTCGGGCAGGCATGGATTGGTCGTGTAGCCTTCGTCTGTCACGGTGAGACCGGCAAAGCCGAAAACGGTGGCCTGCCAGACCGCGCCACAGCATGCCAGGTGAATGCCCTCGGCGCTATTGCCACGGGGATTCTCCAGATCGACCAGCGCTCCTTTCATGAAGAGATTGTAGGCAGTGTCGACATAGCCTAGCTCGCAGGCCAGGATGACATGCAGGGCCGGCGTAAGCGAGGAACCATAGTCGTGATCGGTGATGGGATAATAGTATTCCCAGTTGGCCCGCTTGGTCTCCAGGTCGAAATGGTCTCGCAAGAGCGTTAGCAACATCAACACATCGGCCTGCTTGATGATCTGGTATTGCTGCACCGGCTTCATGCCCAGAATCGCCTGGTAGGAGGCGGTGCGACCCTTGTAATCCTGCTGGTCGAGATGCTCCAGGTCGAAGAAGCCATCGAATTGCTCGAAAACGTGCGTTTGCTCGTTTTGCGGGATGCGCATCTTTTCAGCAACCTCGCGCCAATGGTTCAGGCGCTCATCGGTTAAATCGAGCTTGCGCTCCATTTCCCGCTCTTTGCCGGGGCTGGTTTTGCGCAGCCAGTGCAGAACATCCATGGCTGTCTGGATGTTCCACTTTGCCATGTAGTTGGTGTAGACATTGTTGTTGACGTGCTCATGCCATTCGTCGGGGCCAATCACGTCATTGATTTCGTAATCGTCGCGCTCGGCATTATAGCTTGCCCGGCTGCCCCAAAATTTTGCTGTGTTGAGCAGTATTTCGGCGCCATAATCTCGCATGAACTCATCATCGCCTGAAACATACCAGTAGTGCCAGGTAGCAAAGGCGATGCTGGCGGTGATATGTATTTCTATGTGACCGTTCAAAACCGGGATAAGTTCGCCGCTTTCTGGATGCACAATCGATATAGGGGTAGCCTCCTGTCCATCGAGCGTGCTTTCCCAGGGATATTGAGCGCCCTGGTAGCCGTTATGCTCGGCCTTGGCACGGGCAGCAGGTAGCAGGCGATAGCGGTAAAGCAGCAGGTAGCGCGCGATATCTGGATGTTCGTAGATGTAGTAAGGCAGCATGAAGATTTCGGTATCGTGGAAGACGTGGCCACGATAGCCAAAACCGGTCAGGCCTTTCGCCGCAATGCTGTAACGGCTATCATCTGGCGCCACGCTGATGCGCAGCTGGTAAATATTGTAACGGATGGCCTGCTGTGCCTTATCGTCTCCCTCAATGATAATGTCCGACTGCTGCCAGTATTTTTGCCAGGCCTCGTCGTTTTTTGCGCGCAGGGACAGGTAGGGATCAATTCTTTTATCCTGCGCTGCCGCATGGTCTTGAGCGTCCGCTTCAGTGGTCTCCGTGGCATCGCCCATCTTGAGAATCTGGTGTATATGCTTCATTGTTACCGGGAGCAGGTCGGACACATCGCGAGAAGTATACATCACCACAATCTTTTCCGCTGTGATCGTCTCACCTGTTGAGAGGCAGCCCCCAAGATGGATGGCCGGGGCGATGTCGGATTCGATGAGGTTTTTGTGAAAACCGGGCGTTGCGGTATCGAAGCTCATAGCCTGGACAAGCCGTACATGGGAATGGCGCGTCTGGCTGTACAGCCAGATCAAATTGCCATCGTGACCCTGATCGATGGTTTCCCAGTGCAGTATGTCGTGGTTGCCGACGGCGGTATTGAGGGACGCGCGTACAGTGATGTTAGCTTCTACCATGCCCTCCGGTAGTTGCTCAACAGTGGCGCTGTAGCGAATTGCTCCCACGTGTTCGTCGGCCAGGCTTGCGAAGCGCTCTATATCAAATTTGATGCGAATCCCCGAAGGACTCTCCCAGCGTACATGGCGGGTAAGAACTCCGTTCCGCAAATCGAGCGTGCGTGAAAATTCGAGAATCTTTCCTCTATCCAGCCGAAAACGCTCGTCGTTGACGAAAAGCACAATACGCAGCCAATCGGGAACATTCGCCAGTTCCTCTTTTCCGATAGGAATATTGTCAAACACCCCATAGAGCAGTGTGGCAGGGGTGGCTCCAAGGTGTCCCTCTTCGAGGGAGCCACGCGTGGCGAAATAACCATTGCCTATCGTATAAACGGTTTCGTCAACGTTGAGCTTTTTAGGGTCAAATCTATCTTGTTGTATTTGCCAGACGTTCACAAATAGCCCCTTCCGCAGGTATATTCAACTATGCCAGCATGTCTTCTAAGCTCTTGTTGGCGAGCGTGGGAATCACCTTATCGGCCCGGTGGAAGCGGTCCTCCGGTCCGATACCGAGCGCCTGCATGCCCGCCGTCTTAATGGCTTCGATACCCGCGTCCGCGTCCTCGACGCCCAGGCAATCGACCGTAGGGATATTGACAAGGCCTGCCGCGAAAACGAAAAGATCGGGCGCGGGTTTGCTATTTACAACGCAGTAGCCATCGGAAACGCCATCGAGATACCCCATAATATCCAGGTGTTCGAGTACCGTGCGAGAGTTTTTGCTGCCTGAAGCAATGGCAATTTTGATTCCCGCGTCCCGGATCTCTTGCAGCAACTTTCTACCTCCCGGCACCAAATCATTTGGCGTCATATCCTTGATCATATCGTTATAATACCTGTTTTTCCGATCCATCATCTCCTGAATCTGGTCTTCAGAGTAGGTGCGACCGCGAATGATATACATTAAGGACTCACGCCGGCTCACGCCGCGCAGGTGCTCATCGTTTTCCTCGCGCGTGAAAGGAATCCCCTCTTCATCTGCCAGCCGCTTCCATGCTCGATAGTGATATTCCGAAGTATCGGTCAGGACTCCATCCAGGTCAAAGAGAATGGCCTTTGGTTTTTTCATGGTAAGAATGCTCCTATGTTAATTTGACTGGCGCGTGATAGCAGGTGTTAAGTGATATCAATTTTACCGTTACTTCAATCACGTGCCATCTTGAGAGAAGGTAGCATGCAAAAGTAGTATGCAGGCGCGCCTCATATAATTATATAATGCTACAAAACCACCGGGTCGATTCATTAGATATTGTAGTACCGGAGGACAGCTTTGAGCCAGGACAACGAGAACTGGAATATTCCATCGCAACCATGCCCCGTATGCGGCGCGAGTGCGGAATCGCGTATATGGTCCAGATTTGCCAATAATGCCTATACGCACATTATTTCCAAGAAACATCAGATCATGGGTACTATAACGATTCCGCTCGTCTGTACACAATGTGGCTTCGTCCAATTGTTCGTCGATCCGACGGATTTTCGCGACGACCAGGTTCCTGGATGATGGAATGGATCGAGAGCTTTTCCTTGCTTATTTCTCCAGCGCTGCCAGTATCGTTTCATCTGGCAAGGGCGTGTTCTCTCCGCGCCATAGTGGATGCCCGCCTGGTTCGTTGCGCGTGTCCCAATAGATTTCCAGGCCGTTGCCGTCGGGATCATCAAAATACATCGCCCAGCTAATGTAATGATCGACAGGAGCTACCGGAATGCCGGCATCTTTGAGGGTGCGGTATGCTGCCGCGAACGAGCGTTTATCCGGTACTTCGAAGGCGACGTGATATAATCCTGTTCCGTGAGCGGGAGGCTGTGGCGCGTTGGGTCCAACATTTTGTAAGGCAATCTCGTGATGGAACGTGCCACCGGTCAGGAATACATAGGCATTGTCCACCTGTTCCGTTACATGTAATCCCAGAAATCGCGTATAGAAATCGATGGAACGCTGTAAGTCGCGCACTTTCAGGTGCGCATGGCCGATTTTTGTGGAATAGTGCATGCACTGTCTCCTATCTGTATAAGCTGGCCAGGAATAAGCACCGTACAAGGACTGGTATACCAGCCAGCAATCGGTGTGTCAACGGCCAAAAAGAGTCGTTATCTCTTCCAACGTAGGGAAGTATGTTATAATTCCGCCATAGCAGAGCACAATAGATTGAGGTTGGCCGCATGAAACTTTCAACACGTTTTGAGGAAGCGCTGGTCTTTGCGACACGGCTGCATGCTGAACAGACGCGCAAGGGTACAGCTGTTCCATATATCGCGCATTTGCTGGCGGTTACCGCGCTTGTCTTTGAACATGGCGGCGGTGAGGACGAAGCGATTGCCGCGCTGCTACATGACTCGATTGAAGATCAGGGCGGGGCATCCACTCGTGAGGCGATTCGCCGGCGATTCGGCGAGAATGTCGTCCAGATCGTCGATGGCTGCACGGATACCGATGTGTTTCCGAAACCCCCCTGGCGGCAGCGCAAGGAGGCTTATCTGGCCCATATCAGCAAGGCTCCGGCCTCTGTACGCCTGGTTTCCGCCGCCGATAAATTGCATAACGCCCGCGCCATCCTGGAGGATTATCGTATCGTGGGAGAAGCCCTCTGGAAGCGCTTCAATGGTGGGAAAGAGGGAACGCTCTGGTACTATCGCGCGGTGGTTGACGCATTGCGCGAGGCTGGCGCGACGCCCTTAGTTGATGAATTAGATCGCGTAGTAGCGGAAATTGAACATCTTGCCGGAGGGCATGGCATTGAAGATCATCCACAGCCGTAAAGGTTTTGATTCGAGCATTGGAAAAGTACCCAGCCCCATTCTTCCTTCTGGAGAACTCTGCTCATTGCCGATACCTGAAAGCGTTCCTGGTTATCTCTCAAGGTGTTATGAAGATATCAAGTTTGGTGACCTGAAGCTGGGCGTAATTGTTCGTGATCTCACAAAAGGCCGTATCAGTCCGGGTGAGAGTGCGCACCTCGATCCTGATCTATATGCCGGCAGCATTCCCCGGCGACCCGGTTGGAAGCCCATTTTTGGGCAGGCGAATGCGGCGGAAAGTCACTTGCAAAATCATCACGTAAAAGCCGGGGATATCTTTCTTTTCTATGGCTGGTTCAAACGAGTCGAGCTACATCATGGCGCCTTTCGCTACGTGAAAAGTGCTCCTGATCAGCACGTCATATTCGGCTGGCTGCAAATCGAACGGCGCATCCCTGTACAGAACCGGTCGGAGATTCCTGTATGGGCTTTAGATCACGCGCATTGTATACGCAAGCAACGGTCTAACATCGATTCGATCTATATTGCGGCTGATCGCCTGCGACTGCCGGGGATAAGCGTTGATCTGCCAGGAGCAGGAATTTTTCCAGGATTTCATCCTCTGCTGTGCCTGACTGCCGGGGGCATGTCCAGAAGTATATGGCGGCTGCCATCATGGTTTTATCCTGAAGGAAAAGAATCTTGCCTTACTTATCACGCGAAGCCGAACCAATGGAAACTTGAACAGGATTATGCCTTGTTAAAGACCGTCGCGCAGGGGCAGGAATTTATCCTCGATTGCCAGCATTATCCAGAGGCGCTAGAGTGGCTGTCTGGCATCTTCTCTGCCTGTTTTTCTCCTGCGCAAAACTTACTTGCTGAGTAATACGTGTTACTAAAAAAGGCTGGTAGATAGACATCTTCTTTGGAATGCATGGCGAAAGGCAGGAGATTACTATGACTTTTCCCATCAACGTAGGATTGCCGCAGGTTATTGAATTAATAGTAGCTCTCATAGGTCTTGTGTTGCTCATCTCCGCCATCAGAAGCCTGCTTCCACATAGGTCATACCCGAGCGAAGATGAGAAGGAAGAGTACAGGCGTACCGGAAGGTGGCCGCGCCGTCGCTGGTACCGACGTCGTTTTCGTTGGGAACATGGTATCGGTGGGATTATCTTACTGGTAGTTGCGGTTTCGCTGTTGTGGTTGACGTTCCTGGTGCAGAGTTACCTGGGCTATACTTCGGATATTAAGGTAGCAGAGGTAAAGGCCCATATGTTTTCAAATGCGCCACACCAGATGAACGTTGAACTGATTCTTTACAATCAGGATGGTCATGTGACATCCGACCAATACTATTCTGTGCTGGGCGACGAGTGGATGTTGCAGGCTGATTTCATCAAATTTCCTACCTGGATGAACATTTTAGGATTTCACGCGGGCTATAAGCTCACACGGCTGGAAGGAAGCTATCAGGATCCAAATCTCGAGCGCAACTCCAAACATACAGTCGTGGAACTAAACGGCGGCGAAGATAATTTCTTCAAGACCATGCAAAGCGATCGCCAGTGGTTCTCACCTTTTGTCGACGCCTATTACGGGAATGCCGTCTTTGAACCGGGCAATGGCACCTTTGACGTTTATGCCTCACAGACGGGCTTGTATGCTAAACAGATCAGTAATATACCGGCAGGCTTTCCCATACTGGCAACTTTCTATCCGTTTGTGCCATTGGTCGATCTACCGTCGCAGTATATTACAAAGATTGAATGATGCTGCTGGCAACTCAGGTCATCGCTTGCGGTTAAACTGCGTGTTCAATACGATCACAACGACCAGAAGCCCCACCGCCAGGTAGCCAGAAGAAAAGTTCTTACCTCATAGACTACACAAAAGGTTCGTTATAATGCCTGGTCAACGCGTTGATTCATCCGTAGCCAGCAAGTGACTTCTCCAGCTGTTCAACGGTAATGGCCCACGCGCCGGATTCTGGATCGATCAACGCGAAGTGATCGACGCCCTCAAGTTCAATAAACGTAATCGGATCGTTGACTGCTCTGGCCTTTGCCACGTAATCCAGGCTCATTTGCAAGGGAACGCTATCATCAGCCGTCCCGTGAATGACCACCTGCGAAATGCCCAGCGGCAGAAGGGCTGCGGGTGAGGCATCCCTGTAGCGCTCTAGCAGATCATCGAAGTCGCCCCCAAGTAGTTCGATAACGGCCCCGTTGCTGAGGCGCAACTTCCATGCCAACTCCAGGTCAACAACGCCGGCGAGACTGATGGTTCCTATCAGAGGGAGCGGCCTGGTTGTGGTCGCCAGAGGGCTATCTGGTGCCAGGCGCGGTCGCGCCGCCAGCCAGAATGCCAGGTGCCCCCCGGCGGAATGGCCAACAGGAATCACGCGCTGCAAGTCCAGGTTATACGCGGGCGCGATTTCCTGAAGATAATCGGCGGCAAGAGCCACATCAACAAAGGTTCCTGGCCATCCGCCTCCCTCGTTACCCACACGCCGGTACTCGATATTCCATGCCGCGATTGCTCGTTGTGCGAGGTCCTCTGCAAGACTCGTCATGAGATCAAGCCCATAACGCGCGCGCCAGTATCCACCATGGATAAGTATGACTACCGGATGCGGCCCTGCGCTTTCTGGAAGATACAACTCGCCGAAATTGAGTGGCTCAGGCCCATAAGCCAGCCGTATTGTCCTGGCGTTAGAGGCAGCCCGTATGTTCTGTTCATCAGGTTCTGCCGGATGCATAGGTGTTCCTCCACTCACTCAAAAATAATCTGATCCAGCTATCCAGGATTGTTCTGTTGGGAAGAGAATGTTGAGTGCGGGCGTGAATTCTGATTTATTGTAACACAGAAAACCGCCTGGAATCCAGTTTGAAAAACTGATGATTCGCTATAAGCGGGCGAGAGATGCTTCGTGGCACTCAGCATGACATGCCCCACGCTGTCATGCTGAGTGCCACGAAGCATCTCTCGCCCCTTTCATGCAGCTGAGCCGCCCGACCGCTGGGGAAACGTCATGCGCCTGCGTCGCACTCCTACTGATGAAAATCGCCTGGGGATTTTCGGAAGAATCATCGATGAAAAAGCCTATCATGTGGTGAACCCTGAAGAAATTGGTACCGGAAGTCTTTTATTCTCAGCACAAGTATGTTAGAATTTGTTTGGGGAAATTCTATGGAAAGTGGAATGTTCGTTTACCTGAAGGAGAGAGCCATGAATCATCCAGCGCACCTCTCTTTACATGGTGGTCAACGAGCAAGAAAGATCATCCTCATTGTCGAAGATGACGAAAGCATTGGCGAACTTCTTGCCCTGGCTATTACACAAGAGAGCGAGTATCAACCTGTAGTGGCCCGTTCCAGTAGACAAGCTCTTGGAATCATCTCGCAAGTCAAACCAGACTTGCTGCTCATCGATTGTCATTTACAACGAGGGAATGGTCTTGACCTCTACGACCAGATCCTTGCAATACATGGATTTGAAGACATACCTGCCATATTTTTAACCATGGACGACGAACCGCTCCGGCCTATTTTCGCGCAACGTCACCTTGCATCCCTTGAGAAGCCGTTCGACCTGGATAATCTATTTCAGGCCATTGAAGATCATATCCACCTGTTGAACCCGGCCAGTTGTGCTATATCGTAAAATACAGATGAGAGCATGAGTTCTCTAGCTGTCTGCGTCTCCCTGTAGAGAAAAGTCAGGGAGCAACTCGTGCTGCATTTGGTAAGTAACAACTAGAGGAGGGCGATAGGTAACGGTTTGAAAAAGAAGACGAAGTATAAATCACCACCTCCACGCCAGCAAAATCAACTGTTGAATATTTCAGCGCTTGCGCTAATAGCAGCGGCGCTGGCGATTGGCGACTGGCTCACAACTGCCCGGCAATCTCCCTGGTTTTTTATTGCTGCTGTAGTGGTGGGCGTTGTTATCTTTGTTGTTGTGCGCAGGTATAATTCGAGACCAATGTAGGAGCAGCATCACACGTAATGGTTCCGTTTGCCCATCGACAGGCGTGAGTGATACACTCCTTTTGGTGCCGGTTAGCGTCCTTGTAAGCGCTTTACCGGCATATTGAGATGTCCATCTCAGCTATTTGGCGTATTCCTTTTGGGAATAGCTTGAGTTAGTAAGAGTGTGAAGTGAAAGGAGTGAATCTATGGTAAAGGCAGAGCGACATGCGCAAGTTGAATGGCAAGGTAGCCTTGTGAAAGGTAATGGGAAGATTGTCGAGGTCGGCAGTGGAGCGATAGGGCAACTACCGATTACCTGGGCTTCGCGTACCGAGCGTTCTGATGGGAGAACGAGTCCTGAAGAGTTGATCGCGGCAGCGCACGCGGCCTGTTATGCGATGGCATTTTCACATGCTCTGGCACAGGCCGGAACACCGGCTGAGAGTCTGAATGTGAACGCAACCTGCACGTTCGAGCAGGTCGAGGGCGGATTCAAGATCACGACTATGAACCTGGATGTGAAGGGTAAGGTTCCAGGCATGGACGAGGCGAGTTTTGAAAAGGCCGCTCAGCAGGCTGAACAAGGTTGCCCCGTATCGAATGCGTTACGCAATAATGTACAGATTCGGCTCAATGCTCACCTCGAAAGCTAAAACGGTCTTCGAGCAAGCAATGTTGTAGAGGGGGCATGCATTGCGCCAGGAGGGGAAAAGATGTCAGACTACCTGTACCTTTATGATTATCGCACGCGTGTTGCCGCGATGTACCGGGCAAGGGCGCAGGCGCTGCTGGCCGGTGAGGATGCTGCCGGTGTCTGGAAACGTTTTCATGAGGCCAAAGATGATCTCTTCGCGCATCATCCACAATCGGCATTAAGCGAGGAGCAGCGCCGCAATTTCCAGGGTCTGCGCTATTTCCCCTACAATCCGGCGCTATGTGTAATTGCCGGGGTCGATACTAACGTAGAACCGGTGCAATTAACTGTGCCCATGGATGCCGAGGAGTCGATGACGATGACAAGGGTAGGCCGCCTCCATTTCACAGTAGAGAATCAGGATGTTGTCCTGGCTTTCTACTGGCTGAACATCTATGGTGGTGGCCTATTCCTGCCTTTTCGTGATGCTAGCTGTCCTGCTGAAAGCTATGGTGGTGGCCGTTATCTCTTTGACACCATTAAGGGCAGCGATTTTTTGCCCGCGCCAGGCAGCACCGGATTAGAACGTATCGTGCTTGACTTTAACTACGCCTACAATCCCTCGTGCGCCTATAACGATAGATGGGTCTGTCCATTAGCTCCCCTGGAAAACCGGCTCAACATCCCAATTCGCGCGGGCGAGATGAATTTCAAACACTGAGGCCGGCCACGATTTGTGGAAGAACCAGCCCTGCTTGTTCGTGAATAACTACGTCCGCGTAATCATCCAGCGGTGTCGGCTGCAAATTAATGATGATGAAAGGCACATCGCGGCTCAGTGCCAGCCTTGGTAGTGCCGCGGCGGGTGTGACTTTGAGCGACGAACCGACGACCAGAAAAAGATCGCAGGATGTTGCCATCTCCTTCGCGCGAGTCAATGCTTGCTCTGGAACCTTCTGCCCAAATAAGATCGTCGCCGCCTTGAGGAATCCTCCGCATTCGGAGCAGCGCGGATCGATCTCGCCCGCGTCGACTCGTTGCTGCAGCTCTTTGATGGAGGAGCGACGACCGCACAGGGTACATGCGGCCTCTCGTGATGTCCCATGCAATTCAACGATGCGCTCAGGCTGGTTGCCTGCATCGAAGTGCAGCCCGTCGAAATTCTGAGTGATGATGCCAAGCAAGATACCGCGGCGTTCGAGTTCGGCCAGCGCTTTGTGGGCTGCATTTGGCTGTGCTGCTGCGACCTGTCCCGAGAGACTGCGGCGCGTTTGCCAGTATTTTTGCCGTGCCTCCGGCTTATGCAAAAAGTCAAAATAGCTGACGGGCGACTCTTGCTGCCAGATGGAGCCAGGGCTGCGAAAATCAGGGATGCCTGACTCGGTGCTGATGCCCGCGCCTGTCAGCGCAACGATGCGCCTTGCCGCCTGCATCAGTTCGATTGCATCCTGAAGCTGTTCCTGAAGACTTAGCATGATGATGAATGATGACCTGTGTTTCAAACAAATAGGAATAACAATATATGCCGATAGTATACTGTGATGCTGGAAAATTGCGCAAGGTTCAAAATATCATCCTTTTCAACCGGTTGCTCGATAATGATTGTTTCCCCTAAAGGAGAAGTTTTTCAAGAACTGCCTTTAGGGGAAACGACTATACTGAGGTGCAAACTTCATCTTTCTGATGTATCGAACTGGTATCTCAGTCAAAGAAGAACGGATATTCTGAGCCTTTCCTATAAAGGACGATGATTCCTCTCATCCGTATTGCACGCTCCCGCCAGCGCCATCGTCGGGAACACGTGCCTGTAGAGGTGGTAATTGATGTAGAAATCGCGCGGGAAACCGGTACCAGTGAACTCGCGTTCTTCCCATGTGCCGTCTGCCTGCTGTGTAGCGCGCAGATAGTCCAGTCCGCGCTGGCAGGCTGTATGCCGGCCCAATCCGGCCAGTTGTAGAGAGATGATGGCCCAGGCCGTTTGCGATGCTGTGCTTTTCCCAATACCCGCGAATGAGCTGTCTACATACGAGTAGCAGGATTCGCCCCAGCCGCCATCATCGTTCTGGTGTTTCAGCAGCCAGGCACAGCCCCTATCGATCATGTCCTGCACGCTATATCCAGTATCGCGCAATGCGGCGAGCGCCGAGATGACGCACCATGTTCCATAAATGTAATTAACGCCCCAGCGTCCAAACCAGGAGCCATCCGGGCGCTGCGTGCGGCGCAAGTATTTGAGGGCTTTTCGTATGATAAGCTCCTTGTCCTGGGCATCTACGTGCGCCAGCATTTCCAGTACGTGAGCCGTAACATCTTCAGTGGGCGGGTCCAGCAGTGCTCCAAAGTCGGCGAATGGCAACTTGTAGACAATCGCTCGCGTATTGTCCTTGTCGAATGCTCCCCACGCTCCATTGCTCGACCGCGTAACCAGCACCCACTGAACCGCGCGCTCCACCGGATTCCGCACGATTGCCTCTTCACCTGCTTCGAGCAGTGCCAGCACGACAACCGCCGTGTCGTCGATATCGGGATAAATATCATTATCAAATTCAAATGCCCAGCCACCACATGGCAACTTGCCGCAACGCACCTGCCAATCACCACCCGTGAAAATCTGCTCCTGCAGGAGCCACTGGACCGCGCGCCTCATAGCAGGATGATCGCGCTGGATACCGGCGTGGCGTAGAGCCAGCATTGCCCAGGCAGTATCCCAGACCGGAGACATACAGGCTTGAAAACGCCACCCCGTCTCGTCTTCCAGTGAGAAAACCTCGTGTCCCTCGATTCCTTTGCGCATGACCGGGGAATCGACATCCATGCCCTCCAGGTACAGGGCAATCAGCGAATAGACCCAGGGCGGTTGGATACCACCCCAGCTTCCATCCGCCTCCTGGCGTTCTACGATCCAATCGACCACCATGCGCCTGGCGCGTTTCCGACCAGGCTTCCATGGCGATGTCTCGTAAAGTTTAAGGAGCTTATCGGCCCACCAGAAGATTCCTGACCCCGGGACGCGTGTCAGCATGCCCTCAGTTCCCGGAACGACCAGTTCGGGCACACTGCAGCCCAACGGTTTTACCGGGCGACGAGAGATCACGATCAGCAGCGGAGCAATAGTCCCGCGCGCCCAGCAAGCGAAGTCGTAGAGGTTGAACGGCACATTTGGCGGTAGGTAGATCAACTCCGGCGGCATCGTCGGGATTCCGGACCAGGGATACTCGCCGAATAGCGCCAGCCAGATTTTGGTGAAGACTCTGGCCTTCGCTACACCCCCCAGTTGATGTATGATTGCCAGCGCCCGCCGCATCGCTTCATTAGCGGGATCGACTCCCAGGACTTTGAGCGCGACATAGGCTTCGATTGTCGTGCTCAGGTCCGCGGGTCCATCGAAATAAAGCGCCCACGAGCCATCAGCACGTTGATTGTGCAAAATATGCCGGATGGCTCCCTCTCTGATCCGATCCAGGTTGGTTTCTAATTCCAGAAAGCGCAGCAGCAGGACGTGTTCTGCCGTCATCGTCACGTTTGTCTCCAGTTCGCCGCACCACCAGCCCTCGGCATCCTGGTGGTCTAAAAGCCACTGTACGGCGCGATCAAGTGCTTGCTGCAACTGAGATTCGTTTTCCTTGCTCAGCACATGCTTTTCCATCTATCAGGTCCTTCGTGCTTTTACCATCCATTAACATTGTTCATCTATCATACGTATATAGAAGGCAATCATCTCTACCGCTTATGTGCTGATCAGGTTGCATACCCTGATTGCGTATGATAGGTTATTTACAAGTCTTGCTTCATTTTTTATTATAGCAGGAAAGAGAATATATTTTCTCTTCCCATGGGGTCAGTGGAAAAGCCAGAAAGCGTGAGATGTGGTAACTTTATGCCATTTTGAGCAATACGTGGAATGGCAAGTTGTCGTCTCAGGCAGCGTTATTGTTTATTCACAAAGGAGATAGGAGCGAGCTATGGCGGTCACGTTACGACAAAATCTACGAATTGGGGCGTATATTATCAAGCAGCGTTTGAAGGGTCGCGAGAAGTTTCCGCTGGTGTTACAGCTTGAACCGCTCTACCAGTGCAACCTGGCCTGCGCGGGCTGCGGTAAGATACAGCACCCACAGGACATCCTGGCGCGGCGGCTGTCGGTGCAGCAGTGTATCGACGCGGTTGAGGAGTGCGGCGCGCCAATCGTTTCTATCGCCGGGGGAGAGCCGCTGATCCATCGCGAGATCGATCAAATCGCGGCGGCGTTGATAGAGCGCAAGCGCTTTGTCTACCTGTGTACCAACGCCATCCTCATGGGCAAGAAGCTCGATCTGTTTAAACCTTCGCCGTATTTTTCCTGGTCGGTTCACATCGATGGCTTGAGGGAGCGCCATGACGAATCGGTTGCCAGGCAAGGCGTATTCGATAAGGCGATTGCGGCAATCAAGGAAGCCAAGCGCCGGGGATTTCGCGTGACCACCAACACCACATTTTTTACCCAGGACGATGCGCGCAGCATCCGTGACGTACTTGATTTCCTGAACGACGACTTGCAGGTAGATGCGATGCAAATTTCGCCCGGCTATGCCTACGAGAAAGCTCCCGATCAGGAACATTTTCTCGGTGTTGCGCGGACGCGTGAGATCTTTCGCCAGGCCTTCGCGGATGGCAGGCGCAAGAAGTGGCGTCTAAACCACTCCCCGCTCTTCCTGGACTTTCTGGAGGGCAAAGTTGATTTTGCCTGCACCGCCTGGGGTATTCCCAGCTACTCGGTACTGGGCTGGCAGCGACCCTGTTATCTGATGGCGGATGGATATGTTAGCTCTTACCAGGAACTGATCGAGACCACGCCGTGGGAAAATTATGGACGCGGCAGGGACCCCCGGTGCGCCAATTGCATGGCGCACTGCGGCTATGAGCCAACCGCGGTGATAGCTACCACGAATTCGCCCCGCGAGACGATACGCGCTACAGTTGATGTGCTACGTGATGGCCTGCAAACGAGCTTTCACAAAAAGTAGTCACGTGGATTGCGTAAGTTTGCAAGAATTTAGATGAATGGCAATACAAAACTGATGGCTGAGCAGTTACAGGAAGTGAGCGGCGCGGGAGAAGAGGTCTTCTTGACGGGAGCCAGTGGCTTTGTAGGCAGTCATGTCCTTCGCGCGTTACTGGTGGCTCAATATCGCGTGCGCGCGCTGGTACGTCCGGGTTCCAGGCCGCTGCCCCCGCTAGAGGGCTGTACGGCTATCGTGGGTGATATCGAACGCCCTGGTGAGCTTATCCAGCATATGAACGGCTGCCGCTATCTCGTACACGTCGCTGCCCTTTACTCCTTCCTGCCGGGCATGCACCGCAAGATGTTTGAAACAAATGTGGTTGGCTGTGCCGGGCTGCTTGAAGCTGCCCACCTGGCAGGGGTGGAACGTGCGGTTGTCACTTCAAGTTCGTCCACCGTTGGGCCGAGTCATAATGGGCGTCCCGCGACCGAGGATGATTGGGATGTTGAAACGGATGCCTCAGCGTACCATCGTTCTAAGCTGGAGCAGGCGCGAGTAGCGCTAGCTGCCCAGGTGCCGGTCGTACTTGTCTTGCCGACGGCGCCTGTTGGTCCGGGAGATTGGAAGCCTACACCGACGGGCAAGATGATCGTGGACTTTATGCGCGGGCGCATTTTTGCCACATTGGGTGGTGGAATGAATGTGGTGGCGGTGGAAGATGTGGCGAGGGCACATGTGCTGGCGTTGCAGCGGGGTCGTCCACGGGAACGCTATCTGGTAGGCGGTGAGAATCTCACTTTATCGCAACTGTGGGAACGCCTGGCTAAGATTTGCGGTCGCCCTGCTCCAACGGCTCGCATTCCCTATCACCTGGCACTTTCACTGGGCTGGGCGGACGAATTCCGTTGCAAACTTTTACGTGGCGGAAAAGGTGGCATGGCCGCGCCGCTCATTCCTCTAGAAGGTGTGCGCATGGCTCGTCATCATATGTACGTCAGTTGCGTCAAGGCTCAATCTGAGCTTGGTTATGAGGCGACATCCGTGACCGCGGCCCTGGAACGGGCCGTGCGATGGTATAGCGATAACGGATATGCCACGTAACAAGAATAGGGGTATTTGCTTGGAGCATCGTTCCGCAGCACATAGCGAGCCTGTCTCATCGTCATCTGCCAGGTATCGTGCCGAAATTCTTGCCCCCACATTTCTTGAGTATTGGGCAGTACGTAGCGTACTTCCACCTGCTCGAGCTAGCTGGTCGGGTGTGCGCTTGATGCGATGGAAAGGTGCGCTCGAGGGTTCCATCGTGGTTGTGTCTGGACTGGCAGGAGCGCTTGCGCCTGGCATCCCTCCTGGGACTGTTCTGATACCAGACTGGATCGGGCTTGCCGATGGGAGTAGTATGCGCTGCGATCCCGCTCTTGTAAAGGCACTGCTGAAAGCCGCACGCACGTTGCACTTTCAACCTGATAGTGGGCCGCTGCTAACCGCCCCGTCCATGATTCTTGGCAGCGACCGTAACACATGGTCTCAGAAGGGCTTCGTGGCTGCCGATATGGAGACGGGCCTGCTCGCGGGAAGGAACCTGCGAGTGGCAACAATCCGTGTTGTACTGGATGCACCGGAGCGTGGCATTTCCTCGGACTGGCTGCGGCCAACAAAGGCAATGCTGCAGCCGAAGCTCTGGAAAGAGTTGTTCTGGCTCAGCTGGGCGGCTCCCAGGTATGCGCTGAGAGCAGCGCGTGTGCTGAAAGTTGCGCTTTGCGATGAGCCGGGCAATACGTTTGCTGAATAAAGTTTAGTAAAGGAGCTAGTACAGTGAGTAGTGGTGAAAATGCACTGGATATGTTGAGAGAAACCAGCAGGACATTCTTTATCCCTATAAGTCACTTACCCGCCGGGTTGCAGGATGCGGTCATGTCGGGCTATTTATGCCTTCGCGCTATCGATGAAGTAGAAGACCATCCTGACCTGGATAATCAGGCGAAGGCAACGGTATTGCACTCCATCAGCCGGATATTGCAAACAACCTTTACTGCTGGCGATTTTGAAATAGCATTTGGCCACTACCAACGGGAGCTTCCAGAGGTAACGCTTCGCATCGCTGAATGGGCAATGCTCGCACCCCTGACCATTGCCCCGCGCATATGGGAGGCTACGGCAACCATGGCGGACCGCATGGCGCACTGGGCGGAAAGTGGTTGGACGATTCAAACGGAGGCAGACCTGGACCGTTACACGTTTGGGGTCGCCGGCTCGGTGGGCCTGTTACTATCGGATCTGTGGGGCTGGTACAACGGGACGCAGACAAATCGTATGCATGCCGTTGGATTCGGGCGTGGCTTGCAGGCCGTCAATATCCTGCGCAACCACGAAGAAGACATGAAGCGTGGTGTAGACTTTTTCCCCGCCGGTTGGCGTACCGGGGACATGGATGCTTACGCGCGGCGCAATCTGGCTCTGGCCGATACTTATACTGATGCGCTTCCTGCCGGACCCGTGTTAGAATTTTGCAGGCTTCCGCTTGCCCTGGCCTATGCGACCCTGGATTCTATGGCTAGAGGTGATGGCAAGCTTAGCCGCAAAGCCGTACTTGAGATCGTGGCTCAATGCTACGAGGGGAGGCCGGTAGTTCAATAAGCATGGGAACCATTCAGTTCTCCTGAATAAAATCGATGATTGCTTCGAGGTCAGAGCGGGCACGATTGGCAAGCTCGTTGTCAGCGGCCACCAGAGCAAGTGCCTTTCGTGCCTCCTGACAATGTTGCGCAAGAAATTGCTTGCAATACTCGCGGGTCTGTGTTCGTTCAAAAATGGCTAGAATCTCTTGTGCCTGTTCCTGTGTGATCGGTTCATCCTGGTCATATATCTTTGTGATTGCCTGCTGATCGTCGGGCTGCGCGTGGTGGAAAGCATGCAGGATGGGCAGGCTTTTCTTGCGCCGGTAGATATCGCCGAGTGGCAGTTTGCCAGATTCTTCCTCGGTAGCCCAGACTCCGAGCATATCATCTCGCACCTGAAATGCAAACCCCAATGCCTGGCCAAAGCGAGCCAGGCACTCGATGACCTCCTGGTTGCGGGTTCCGAGTATAGCCCCCATCTCCGTCGCACAGCGCATCAATAAGGCTGTTTTGCGGCAGATCATCTCCTCATAGCTTGTGAGAGAAACCTGCAACTGCCGTTCAAAGGACATATCAAGATATTGACCTTCTGTCAGCTTGAGTAAAGTTGTATCAAATAGTTTCGCCAGATTTAGGGCTGTTGCAGGCTCTACTCCCTCATCCAATACCTTCCAGATATGGAGGCGAGACAGCGCGAACATAGCATCTCCAGCAAGGATTGCCTGGGGTATTCCCCATATGGCCCAGACTGTGGGGCGGTGGCGACGCTCGACATCTCCATCTTCAATATCATCATGCAGCAGCGTAAAATTATGCGCCAGTTCTATTACCGCGGCGGCGGGAAGCGCCGGTCGCAGAGACAATGCAGGGAGATTGGTCGAAGAATGCTGTTCCTGCGCCCAGGCCAGTTCGTAACTGAGTAGCAGAAGATTAGGGCGTATCAATTTGCCCGCGTGGTCATCTAAATGATGAAACCGCTGATCGACCCAACCAAGATGATATTGCATTTGTCCGTAGACATTTGCAAGGATATCGTGATTGATTGTTTCTGGATGAGTTGTGTCTGGGCTGAGAAGTGCCCGGCGAAGCTCCTGAAGGATCTCCTGCTGGTAACGCTGAAAGACTCTGTTTATGCTACTATAAGATACATTCATAGGCTAAGAGAGACGGTCGGCCCTTGCATCTATGTCCCTCACTCCTTTTTCTTCCCTCGTAATAAAGTGATCCTATCTTGAAAGGACAATATAGTAGGGGCTATACTATGGCTTCCATGAAAAAATATTGGCTGCCGGTCCTTGTTTGAGCATCTACCACCCCATGCTCCAGATAGACGCTCTGCTTGCGTTCGACGTTGAAGGCAACCCTGGTGCCAGGCCTTCTATAAGTTACTATACCAAGAAATAAGGGGAAATGACAAGAGGTGCCCAGTCTCTTTATTTTCTGCTTTTTGCTATTGCTTCCATCCTTAGTGTATCCTTATAGACGGAATTATCAACGCACTTACTTGCACAGCTTGAGAGGGGTTGCTATGTTGATTGCTCCTGCGCCACTGGCTGAAATCGCTGCTGCGCTGCGCACCGATCGGGTGAGTTTGCAAGCCTATATCGATGAAATTTGCGATCGCATTGATGCCGTTGAACCGCGTATTCACGCGCTATTGCCTGAACCAGAACGTCGCTCGCGATTGCTGGCCGATGCCCGGGCATTGCAGGCGCGCTTTCCAGATCCTACCAACCGTCCTCCTCTTTACGGCATTCCGGTGGGCATCAAGGATATGTTTCGTGTTGATGGCTTCCTAACCCGCGCCGGGTCAAAACTTCCTCCAGAATTATTTGCCGGTCCCGAGGCCGAGTGTGTTCAGACACTACGCCATGCTGGGGCCTTGATTTTGGGCAAGACAGTCTCTACAGAGTTTGCGTATTTTGAACCTGGACCGACGCGCAATCCGTATAACTTAGAGTACAGCCCTGGTGGATCGAGCAGTGGTTCCGCTGCTGCTGTCGCGGCGGGCTTCTGTCCGCTGGCTCTTGGCACTCAGACGATTGGTTCGACTATTCGCCCGGCGGCGTTTTGTGGGGTTATCGGCTTTAAACCCAGTTTTGGCCGTATTTCTACACTCGGCCTGATTAAGTGCGCGGAATCGGTAGATACGGTGGGATTTTTTACGCAGGATGTCGCAGGCGCAATGCTGGTTGCCTCATTGCTTTGCAAGGATTGGCAAGCGGTAAGCGTTCCTGAATCCGCCACATTACCGGTCCTTGGCGTGCCTGATGGTCCTTATCTTGCCCAGGCGTCGCCCGAGGGATTAGCGGCTTTCGAGAAGCAGCTATCTCTTCTCACATCCACGGGCTACCTTGTACGGCGAGTCACTGTCATGCAAGATATCGAGGCCATTAATGCCCGGCACATGCGCATGGTTGCAGCCGAGATGTCTCAGGTACATGCGGACTGGTTCGCGAGATATGCGCCCCTTTATGGTCGGCGAACAGCGGAGGCTATTCGTGAGGGACAGGGAGTGAGCGCTGAGGAGCTGGCGGAATGCAGGGCCGGTCGCCTGTTGTTGCGGCAAGAATTGGAGCGAGTGATGCAGCAAAATGAGATTGATCTATGGGTATGCCCCTCCGCTCCCGGGCCGGCGCCGGAGGGAATTACCACAACAGGTAGCTCTATCATGAACTTGCCCTGGACACATGCTGGATTGCCTGCCATCTCGTTGCCGGCAGGACGGGCGGAGAACGGCCTGCCCCTGGGTTTCCAATGCGTAGGAGCTTACATGAACGATGAACGTGTGCTGACCTGGGCGGGAAAGCTGGGTGAAATACTGAAGGACGCTTAATTATGACGAGCAATGTTCTGTTTGCAAATCCTTTTTCCATGGAAGACTTGCTGGTCTTTGATGACGAAACAATGCGGGGCATACTTGGCTGCAATGGCTTCGGTCTCTCAATCGAAACGCTGGCAATCGCCCTTCAAGGTGCGCCGGATAAGCTGGTAGAGCGCATCAAGCATATAATGCTATCAGCGCGGCGATCAGATTTTCTACAAGCGCTGCGCCGACCGTATTCACAACATCAGGTAGAGGCGGCTCGTCACGATGTACTGGACAAACTCTTTTGGGAACTGACTTACTGGAAGACGCCTGAGTTATATAATGAACTTACGGAGGGTGAGCACCTGCACCCGGGCATCTTTAAACAATTAGAGCCTGATATTCGTGATAAGATTGTGTTGGATGCAGGAGCAGGCAGTGGAAGAGCCTCGTTCGAGTGCGTTCGTTATGGCGCCAGCAAGGTTTATGCCGTGGAGCCTTCACCTGGCCTGTTACGAATTTTGCAAAAGAAGCTGGCGAAAGGTGCGGAGGCCGGGCGCATCATTCCTTTGCATGGGAGCTTCGAGGAACTTCCTCTGGAAAATGAAAGCGTCGATACGGCACTCTCCTGTTCGGCATTTACTGCCGATCCGGCAGAAGGGGGTGAGGCAGGACTGGCCGAGATGCGGCGAGTGACGAAGTGCGGGGGCAAAATTGTGATTATCTGGCCGCGTGTCGAGGATTATGAGTGGTTGGCACGGCACGGGTTTGAGCATATCACATTGCCGGTACAGGGGGAAATGTACGTGCAGTTCCGCTCATTAGAGAGCGCGTTGCGCTGTGCCAGGCGCTTCTATGCTGGTAATGAGCAGGTCGCTAATTATATACTGGAACGACGGCAGCCAGGGGTTCCATTTTCTGTATTGGGCCTGAATCCGCCGTGTGATTATTGTTGGCTTACTGTCGAGTAACGGGCAAGACGACCCGCCTTGCCCGTTCGTTGAGAAAGGAATGGGATCGATGTCTTCAGAAGTCGTCTCAGGTGAAACAAAAAGTTGGGCCGATACACCGCCCGCTAATCCACCGCTTCGACATGCCGTCAGCGAGTTTGTTGAGAATCAAAGCTGGCTCGACAAGGTAGCTGACCCTCTCCAGAACTGGCTATTGCAACTCTTTGGGCAACCGGGCGAACCCAATCGCAAGATCAAAGATATACTGAATGGAACATGGTTGGGGCACGCGTTACATCCTGTTTTCACCGATGTGCCCATTGGTTCCTGGTCAGCTACAATGCTGCTTGATCTTCTCTGGTTATTTGATGAGGATGAAGGGATTGCGCGCGGGGCGGATGCAACGCTGGTGTTGGGTCTGTTGGGGGCAGTGGGTTCGGCGGTAACAGGTGCTGCTGATTGGAGCGACCAGATTGGTGCCGACCGCCGTGTAGGTATGATGCATGGGTTGCTCAATCTTGGCATTACTGCGTTGAATGTTGGCTCCTGGGTTTCGCGACTGACCGGCAGTCGCCGTACTGGAATAGCTCTTTCGACGACAGCCTATTTGACCTCGCTGTTCTCGGCCTATTTAGGCGGCGAACTCAGCTTTGCCAAGGCCGTGGGAGTAAATCATGTTGCTTTTGAAGGCGGCTCCGATGATTACGTCGCCGTTATGGACGAGAAAGACCTGGTCGAAGGCAAACTGACGCGTGTCGATGTCGCCGGTATTCCTGCCGTTCTCTTGAAGCAGGGCAGTACGATCTATGCCATCGGTGCCACCTGCACGCACATGGGCGGTCCACTCGACGAGGGCACGGTTAAAGATGGCGTCGTGCAATGTCCCTGGCATGGTTCGTGTTTCAGAATGAGCGATGGGGCCGTAGTTACTGGCCCAGCCGTGTATGCTGAGGCAAACTTCGCCTTGCGCGTCCGCAATGGCAAAATTGAGTTGAGGCGGCTGGATCACGCTTAAAAAATTGATGAGGCATGAGGGGCACAATGCAAGAAACAGCTTGCGCTTCTCATGCCTCACCGGCTAGCCAGTCTTTTCTGAGCCTGTGCGAAATAGCGCTACAAGCTTAGTTCCGGTACTTCCCATCGTAATTGATAATGAAATTCAACTCCTCATCCGTAAATTCATAATGTCGTGCCAGCACACGATCAACCTCATCAATGATAGGCTTAGACTTGCCCGGAAAGATGCATTGGATAGTGAGCCTCCCCACATCCTTAAAATTCATCTTCCGGTACTCCGAATGAGCTTGCAAATCCTGGGCGAGATCAATCGCTAGCTTAGATAAATCGCTCCGGATAGTATGCTCCATCCTTTCGATGTCAAGCGGTAATCCCAGCACCTCGCGCATGTTCAGATTGCGGCAATCACTCCCGGTTGTGACGAACCAGTAGAACAGATTCGAGTTGAGGGAGACGAAGGCAATATTGGCGTGTTCAGATGATGCGAAGACGAGCGTCTTCAGTTCCGAGGGATGGCGGACATGGCCGTGTTCATCGAGGATTTGAGGGATAAAAGGGGTTACCTGGACATACCAGCTCATTTTGCGCGTGTAATAAACTATGTTGCTGCCTGCTTTCACGACATAATCGCCCAACCGGCGTGCCTGGCTATGTATCTTCATATGCAGAGTGCGTTCAATAGAGGAGCCATAACGCGGAATAATACCCGGCCTCACCAGGTCGGTGACTTCGATGTAGGCCAGCCGTTGAAAGAGCGATTCGCGCAGTTCGCGTCCCAATTTTATGTAGGGCGTGGAGTAGACGCGTTTCGGATGGGCAGATTTCGTGTAGAGAATGATGCAGAGCCGTGGATGAGGAATATCGAAGAGCTTGCCGCGCTGGTCGCTGAATGAGGAGATATGCAGCGATGCTTGCTCCAGCAGGATTTTCTGCAATGGCAAATAGCCGCTGGTGCAGGTTGCTGAGGATGGAACGATCATGCCAAAGCGGCCATCTCGCGCCAGTAGCGCGGAGCATCTTTCGATGGTGAGCGCGTAAAGGTTGCCGGTCGATACGGTTCGATAGTCGTTCACTTTATATGAGGCGCTGACAGTCTCATACTCCACGTAAGGTGGGTTGCCGATAATTACATCGAATCCGCCGTTTTGCATGATGCTGTAGAATTCGGTGAACCATGATAATCGCTCTGGATCTCGCTCGTACCCGACAAGTATGCCTGTTTCATTGCTATGATCGGCCAGAATATTGCCGGTATGGATATTGAAATCGATAGCCGTAAGTGACTCCACAGCTTCATCCCGCTCAATTTGAGATAGGAGTTTGAGCAGCAGGCGCAGTTTACAGAGCTCAACCGCCTCCTGCATGATATCTACTCCATACAGGTTGTTGGTGATGATGGATTTGAGGATGAAGTAGCGCCGGTTGGGATAGAACCGCATCTGCTTGAGTATGACGCGGAAGACGGAGCGTTGAGGTTCGTTCACTGTTGGATGAGCGGATTTCCCTGGCCCAGTTTGCGGGTCGCAAGCACTCAGCATAGCCTCCATCCGGGAGAGGCAGGCATCATAGAGCGGCTCAAGGACAGAAAGTGCCGCCAGCAGGAAAGCTCCAGAACCGCAGGTCGGATCAAGCACGGTGAGCTGGGCCAGGTTTTCGTAAAAAGCTAACAATAACGCCGGTTGCTCGCAATGTTCAATGATATCCTGCGCAAATTGGGCAATATTGAGATTATTTGTCACCAACTCGTCTATAGAGCGCACCTGGCCGGACTCCAGCATACAATGAAGTTGCTCGTAATGCTTGCGGCGGGCGATGACTTCATGCCAGGTCTCACCGGGCAGCGCAAATGGCTCGCTTGCCGGTGTGTTCCACCCGGTCTGCCCAGAGGCACTCTCCGGTAAAGGAAATTCGTGTCCTTTTTTGAGCGCGGGATAGATGTAACGGTCTGGATCATTGCCAAGCAATTGCCAGATACATCCACCAGCATGAGAAGCATCGGGGAACTTTTTTTCTGCGGCATGCAAGAGGAAAGGAAGAATAGTATTCCTGGCGATATATTCAGATATATCCGTTTGCGTATAATAAGCGCCCAGTTCTTTCTGGCTGATGAGCTTTTCAAAGATATAGCTGAGCATACCTGGGGTGATCGCATTGCCGGAGCAGGTAGGAGATTCCTCGATCTGCCACTCAAACGTATCGAGGAAAGCAAAGAGCCTGGCGAAAGCCGCGTTGGGTATATCGATATTGGCGTTGCGGCGCTCTAATTCGGGTACATCGAACAGATTACTATTGAGCGCTGGGATGCTGGCAGGAAGTGTATCTCTTGATCCTGGACGCTCATTGCCGGTCAATTCATGATGGAAAAAACGTAGAAGAAAATGGCGATAGAAAGAGGCATTTTCCTGACTATTCTCGTGCATCGAAAGCAATTGATTGCGCAGATAGTTAGTATCGCGATCCAGCAAGCTTTTCTTTTGTAAGAAGTAGACGAACATGAGCCGGATCAGCATCAGGGACGCATACTGTGCTCGGTCGCTCTCAGAAGCAAAGCCCTGAATGGATTGGTGAAAAGCGCTATACTCGCTTTTGAAAAGTTTTGAGAAACGCCTGGGAAGGCGGACTACGCCAGGAGGAAAATATACTGATCCGCTCATATCAACCGCATTCGGTCCAAAAATTTCCTATAGCCATCAAAAATAGAGAGATATTTGTGCTAAGATGCCGAGCTAATTGTAACAAGGGCGTCAAGGCGGGGAAAACTGGTGTTTCCCTATAAGTGGGCGAGAGATGCTTCGCTGCACTCAGCATGACAGGGCGGGGCATGTCATGCTGAGTGCAGCGAAGCATCTCTCGCCCCTTTCATGCAGCTGAGCCGACGGACTGCTGGGGAATCACCACGGGGAAAAGTAGGAGGCAGAGGCGATGTATTGTAAATAGAACCCAGCAATGTTACAATGCCTCCACGACAAAGCCTCCTGGGGAGATATATGTTACTGACGATCACCACAACTTATCAACCGGCTACTGATCTGGGTTACTTGCTGCATAAAAATCCGGCTAGAGTGCAATCATTCGCGCTTTCGTTCGGCAAGGCTCATGTATTCTATCCAGAGGTCAGTGACGAATGCTGTACTGCGGCATTGCTGCTGGATGTCGATCCGGTGCAGTTAGTATGCGGTTCGCATGGCGCGGCTTCGCTGGAGCAGTATGTCAATGACCGCCCTTATGTGGCTTCCTCGTTTCTCAGTGTCGCCATTGCGCAGGTCTATGGAACGGCTCTGAATGGGCATAGTGCAGCTCGCCAGGGACTGGCCGAAATGGACATTCCTTTGCGGGCGAAGATTGCCGTCTTGCCATGTCGTGGTGGAGAAGGCCTCCTCAAGCGTCTCTTTGAACCATTGGGTTATACGGTAACCGCCATGCCTCATATGCTGGATGAAATCTATCCTGAATGGGGCATGAGCATTTATTACACGGTCACCCTGGAAGCCAGTTGTCGTTTGCGTGATCTTTTGACGCATCTCTATGTGCTTGTTCCGGTGCTGGATGATGACAAGCACTATTGGATAGGGGATGATGAGGTCGAAAAATTGTTGCGCCGGGGCAAGGGATGGCTAGAAACTCACCCGGAACGCGAACAGATCGCCTATCGCTATCTGAAGCACAAGCGCAGTTTGGCGCGCGATGCCATCGCACGCTTAACGGCTGAGGATGCTCCTGATGAGGATACGGCGGAAAAATTTGCCCGACCCGCAACGGTGATAATAACGACGCCCAACTCGGAATATAATGTCAAGTTTGAGACATTGCCCACCGGCCAGTTTCGCCACAAGGATCATCGTTTCGAATGGACGCGCCAGGAATTTCAGGCATGGGCGAATACAGTTGCAGAACGGTTCAATTATTCTGTGCGTTTCCTTCCTGTAGGGTCAGAGGATTCGCTGGTTGGTGCGCCTTCGCAGATGGCGATTTTCTCGCGTGAGATAGTCAATTGATACATGCTAAAAGATAAGCTGGTTGGACAAAGAAATCTTAAATGATCTGCTATTGTGGTTAAGGATGCGTTACCTGTCATGAACATTACGATTCCTGAGCTTTCACTGATGATCCTCATCGGGCCTTCAGGTTCCGGCAAGTCAACTTTTGCCCATAAACACTTTAAAAGCACCGAGATCCTCTCATCGGATTTTTGTAGAGGCCTGGTCTCGGATGACGAAAATGACCAGAGTGCCACAAAGGATGCCTTTGAGGTGCTGCACTTCGTTGCCGCTAAGCGATTGGGTGCCGGAAAATTGACAGTGATTGATGCGACGAACGTTCAGCAGGAGGCCCGTAAACCTTTGCTTGCGCTGGCTCGCGAGTATCATTGTTTGCCTGTAGCAATCGTGTTTAACCTGCCTGAGAAACTGTGCCAGGAGCGTAACCGGTATCGCTCTGACCGCGATTTTGGGCCGCATGTTGTGCGCCAGCAGACGATGCAGTTGCGGCGTTCTCTGCATGGCCTGGAACGTGAGGGTTTCAGCAATGTCTTTGTCCTTTCCTCACCGGAGCAGATTGATAGCGTCAAGATTGTGCGACAACCATTATGGAGCAATTTGAAGCATGAACATGGTCCTTTCGATATTATCGGTGATGTCCATGGGTGCTTCGATGAACTACAGACGCTATTGAAGCAACTTGGTTATGAGATGCGGGAAGACGAGCAAAAATTCTATGTGCATCATCCTGCGAACCGGAAAGCTCTATTCCTGGGCGACCTGGTTGATCGCGGGCCAGATATCCCTGGAGTACTGCGCCTGGTCATGGACATGGTAGAGGCTGGCGATGCGCTTTGTATACCGGGCAATCACGACGTGAAATTGTTACGCAAGCTCAAGGGCAGAGATGTAAAACTCACACATGGCCTTGCCGCCTCTATCGAACAGTTGGAGAAGGAGCCGGCGGAGTTTCGCGAGAGGGTTGCGCGGTTTATCGATGGCCTGGTCAGCCATTACGTGCTTGATAATGGGAAGCTGGTTGTCGCTCACGCCGGTTTGAAGGAATCGATGCAGGGACGCGCTTCCCGCGCAGTACGCGAATTTGCTCTTTATGGTGAAACGACAGGCGAAACCGACGAATTTGGCATGCCCATTCGCTACAATTGGGCGGCTGAATATCGTGGCAAAGCAATGGTTGTCTATGGTCATACACCGGTACCGGAGGCCGAGTGGCTGAATAACACTATCAATATTGACACCGGCTGTGTCTTCGGCGGCAAACTGACGGCGCTGCGCTATCCTGAAAGAGAATTGGTGTCTGTTCCTGCTGCCCGTGTCTATTGGGAGTCGGCAAAACCGTTTCTCTCCGTTGTAGATCAAGCACCTATTCTTACGGCGCAACAACAGAACGATGATGTGCTGGATATGGAGGATGTATCCGGCAAACGCATCATTTCGACGCGCTTGCAGCAGCATATCACCATTCAGGAGGAGAATGCTATTGCTGCCCTGGAGGTCATGAGCCGGTTCGCGGCAAATCCCAGGTGGCTCATCTATCTTCCTCCAACGATGTCTCCTTCCGAGACGAGCAGTGAGCCTGGATTGCTCGAACATCCGGCGGAGGCGTTTGCCTATTATCGTCATGAAGGGGTGCCGAAAGTTGTTTGCGAAGAGAAGCATATGGGTTCGCGCGCGGTGGTGATCGTCTGCCGAGATGAGGAGGCCGCGCGCAAGCATTTCGGTGTAACGGGTGAAGGCATCGGAATTTGCTATACCCGTACCGGTAGGCGTTTCTTCGACGATGCGACACTCGAAGTGGAGATGCTTGCACGAGTTCGTTCTGCTCTGGATGCCGTTGATTTCTGGAAGCGGTTTTCAACCGGATGGGTGTGCATGGACTGCGAACTGATGCCCTGGTCGGTTAAGGCCCAGGCGCTGCTGCTCCAGCAGTATGCCTCCGTCGGCGCTGCCGCTCGTGCCGCGATCGCTGGTGCGGTGGCGAGCCTCGAACTGGCGGCAGAACAGGGCCGCGATGTTGAGGAATTGCTGGCGACCTATCGCAACAAGCAAAAGCTCGTCACACAGTATGTTCATGCCTATCGACAGTATTGCTGGCCCGTACATGCTGTGACCGACCTCAAACTTGCCCCGTTTCACCTGCTGGCGACTCAGGGCAAAGTTTATACGAACAAGGATCACGCCTGGCATATGGAGACGCTTGCCGAGATCTGCCGTGCTGATGAAGCGCTGCTGCTCGCTACGCCATTCAAAATTGTGGATGTCACCGATGCGGCAAGCATTGAAGAGGGCATTGCCTGGTGGCGGGAGCTGACCGGGCGCGGCGGCGAAGGAATGGTGGTCAAGCCGCTGGATTTCATCATAAGAGGAAAACGAGGAATCGTACAGCCCACCCTCAAATGCCGCGGGCCGGAATACCTCCGCATCATCTATGGGCCTGAGTACAGCATTCCCCAGAATCTGGAACAACTGCGCAAACGCGGATTAGGCGCGAAACGTTCGCTAGCCTTGCGCGAGTTTTCCCTTGGCGTTGAGGCCCTGGAGCGTTTTGTGCGCGGAGAACCCCTGCGCCGAGTGCATGAGTGCGTTTTTGGCGTGCTGGCGCTTGAAAGTGAGCCTGTTGACCCACGGCTGTAATGGATAAGTTAATGAGCGATACATAGGTAGAAATAGGGGTGGCAAAACAAAACCTCTCAGCCCACCCTTTTGAGTCCACTCTGATCAATAAGATAGACTGTGTTTGAGAGGTCTTGATCTCGAAGTATAGTGATGGCTACCATGAGAGGATCGACGACAGCGCGTCCCGGTACTCCCGGTAGGGAAAGGAGAATGAGACCCGGATGAGGAGGCCGGTACTGGGAAGTAAGAAAATCAGCATCTCGTGTGATGATGATAAGACCATGGCGGCAAGCGTAGGCAAAAATAGCTGGATCCTTCTTTGCCCGTAATCCTACCTCATATAACACGGACGGCAGTATAACCTGCGATTCGCAGTGCGTTTGCCGCACGTTTAGGCATATTCTCATCAAGGAGAAATGCCCTGGGAGGAGGTACCATACCTTTCTTTTCTCCCTATGGAACTAAAGCTGCTGCATAGTTTAGCGCATTCTTGATCTGCTCTTCTGTCAGATCATATTCCTCACAAATTTCCTGTACTGACATTCCCTGAGAGAGATCAACAAGAATGATTTTCACAGGAACACGTGTCCCTTCCACGATTGCCTTCCCCCCATTGATTTGAGTGTCAGAAACGATACCGGGAGATAGGACTCTTCTATCCGGCTGCTGTTGTAACATAGGTATTACTCCTTTCGCCAGGCGGTACTTCTAGAAGAATATAGAGCCTAGTCAACTTCCGTATCCGGGCCTCGTGTCGAACCAGACGATTCTATTATATCCTACGGGACCTCCATTGCCAGGGAGGTTCTTGTCTGTGCTTCCTTTCTAACTCTAACGGATGTGTCTATCGCTAATAACATAGTTCCCCGGCCTCCTCCCGCATCACCTCTACAAAGTCGGCCAGCACTGCGTTGAGAGGTCCTCGATGTGCCAGGTAGACCAGGGCGCTTTCCCTGTAAGCTGGGGGCAGATCGGCCACTTCAACCTCGACCAGCCGTCCTGACTTCAAATCCTCCGCCACCAATGCGCGGGTGAGGAATGCCGCTCCGATTCCATCGAGCAATAGATGACGTACAGTTTCAAAAGGCAGCTCCACCATTGGACTCATCTGCTCGGTAATGCGCAACAATGTTATATTCACAGGTGGCCCCCATTGCCATTGCACTTTCAGCAGGTGGCCTTTTGCTCGTTGTGCCTCCGTTAGCGTTACCGTTCCGCGCCCTATCAGAGAACTGCCTGCCGGCGCGACCAGTATAAGCGGCTCACGGAAGTGCAGGAGTGGTATCAAATCGGGATTGAAAAGAGGCCAGCTGATCAAACCGAGCTTCACTACGCCATCGTAGAGCATTTCCACTACCTGGTCGCTATGGCCTGTTCGCACAAAGAAATCCACTTTAGGATGAGTATCGTGGAAGCTCGCGATGGAGGACGCCAGGAAACCTCCTGCCAGCGATTCGATAGTCCCGACCGTCACACGGCCTCGTTTGCCCTCCTGAGTCAATTGCGCTGCCTCGACTCCTTCTGCTAGCACTTCCAGGGCGCGGCGAGCATATGGCAAGAAGCTCTCGCCCCTTTCAGTGAGCGCTACCTTCCGTCCTGCGCGGGTGAAAAGTTTGCCTCCTACCTCTTGCTCCAACGCTTGAATACGTGCGCTGATTGTGGGCTGCGTGATATTCAATGCACGCGCTGCCCGGCTGAAGCTGCCGTCGCGCACAATACGTTCGTAGGCTTGTAGCTGATCTATATCCATTGTTCGCTCCTTTCATCCATAGAAAAATTCAATAGCAATTATAGCAGCTATCAGCTTGAACTATGTCCGTTCCTCCTTTACACTTTAGATAAGGCTCTATGCCAGGACAAAAGGAGCAGGGAGAGATCATGAGTTTTCTAAAAGTGCTGCGCTTACGTCACCTCGCCATTCTCTGGTCGAGCCAGGTACTCTCAGCGATGGGTGATTTTTTCTATTTGATTGCGGTGATGTGGATCGCGGTCAAGGTAGCGGGGAGTGCGGCAGGGATTGTCGCGGCGGCGGAAACAGGTTCGATGCTACTCTTTGGCCTGTTTGGAGGTGTCTATGCGGATCGCTGGAATCGCCGCACAACGATGATGACGGTGGATATGCTGCGTGCCCTGGCTGTTGGAATATTGCCTATCCTGGCATTGACCGGAGCTTTGCAGCTATGGCACCTGGTTGTGGTGGCAGTCATTGTGGGCGGACTGGGAGCCTTATTCGATCCAGCACTTCAGGCCAGTCTTCCCGCGCTGGCCGGAGACCCGCAGATATTGCAGGCTACCAACGGGCTGATGGATATAACGCGGCGGCTGGCTCGCGCCCTCGGCCCCAGCCTTGCCGGCGTATTGATCATTTTCTTGCCCCTCGCCCATTTCTTTACGCTGGACGCGATCAGTTTTGTCATCTCCGCGCTGGCAGTATTTTCGTTGGGGCGGCACTTTGCCTGGAAGCCTGAGCGGAATCGGGAGATAGGAAATGGTATCAGGGGCGTATTACAGGAGATTGGGGGAGCGATGCGCCTGGTACGCGTTCATCGTTCCCTGCCATGGATATTCGTAAGTCTTGCCATTATCAGCGTTGCCTGGAGTACCGGCTTTACCGTCGGCGTCCCATTATTAGCTGCGCGCGTGCTGGGCGGCAATGTTGGTGCCTATGGTCTGATTGTCGGCGCTTATGGAGTAGGCAATGTTCTAAGCAATCTTGTCATTGGTAGTTTGACCATCCATCGCCGGGTTATGACGATTTTCATAGGGAAGCTGGTTCTGGGCATCGGATTTTTCTTGCTGGCTTTCGCGCCTTCTCTGCCGGTAGCATTGTTGGGTTCGGCGCTGGCAGCAATTGGTGGCCCCATGGGCGATATTATGTTGTTAACGATGATACAGACTGATCTGCCATCCAATCAGATAGGAAAGGTCTATAGCTTGCTGATGATGCTTGAAAGTGCGGGTGTTTCGCTAGGTTTGTTATTAGCCGTTCCGCTCTTTACTATTGTAGAGGTTCCTATAGGAATTGCTCTTTGCGCGTCTATCATGGCGGCAGTTGGTATAGCAGGGCTGGCAAGATTTGGATTCGCTGAGACATCTGTCAAGTTAACGCACAAAGAGCAAGAAGAAATATCTTTCACTGGGGTTAGGATAACAGACGATGTTACCACTTGAGAAGCTTCTCATGGCCTCTTAACCGTTTATTCTCGCTTCAAGCTGGTCAAATGCTATATCCCACGCGCGCACGAAGTAGTTCCTGGCTTTTTCCCATTCGGGCGAGTTGCCCCAGCCGGAGTGAACAAGGTAGACATCGGTGCAGGCTGTTAAGACCTCGTCGCAAGGAATGAAGAAAACTGTTACATGGGTGAGAGGGTCGGCGTTATTCATGAAACCATCGAACTCCGAGGGGCCTTTCCATTCAAAGCAGAGATATTTATCCGGCTCGATGGCTGTGATCTTGCAGCCGCGGGTATTGTTACGCGTTTTGTTGGCTGTATCCCAGTAGAGTTCATATTTGCCTCCCGCGACAGGTTCGACCTCAGCGTAATTTGTCAGCCACGATTCAAGATTCTGGTTCAAGGTAAACATTTCGAAGGCGTGATGAGTGTTGCAGTGCAGCCGGGCGGAATGGGTAATGATAGTGTTCATAGAGGCTTCTCCTCGAGCGATAAAATGGTAGTGTTTCCGACATGTGATGAATATATTGGATTAATGCCGATGGCCGTGTTTTGTTAAACTGACTATACTGGAATTTGTGTTCTATGTCAAGTGAATGTTGCCAGGAGGGTGTAGGAAATAGTTGTAGGCAAACGAGCGAAAAAGGGGTATCCTCTACAAAAATCAACAAGCCGAGAGGAGACCCCTGGAATGGAAACGAATGAGGCGTTACAAATGACACTGATGCAGCAAGCGGAAGCGGAGGTAAGACACTTACTGGCGGGAGTAGAGCACCTGGAGGTGGGAGACCTCAAAGGAGTGGAACAGCAGGTACTCAGCAGCATGTTTGCCCTGGGACGCAAAGTGTTGGAGCAGATCATGCAGGCCCAAATCGCGCACGTGCCGAGTCAGGCCCGTCGAGAAGGAGCATGTGGGCATCAGCAGCGGTTGGTGAGCCGTCGGCCTAAGCAGGTGCTGACGCTGCTTGGGCCAATCACTATCCAGCGAGGCTATTACCAGTGTCTGCACGTGGCAAGGGAGTCCGTGGACGATGGGGAGGCAGGCTGTAGTCACGGGGAGGCTCCTGCCGATGCAGTGTGGGGCATCCAAGAGCGGCGCACCAGTGCCGGGGTGCAGGAGGCGGTGAGCTACCTGTGTGCCTCGCTCACCTTGCAGGAAGCGGCAACGACGTTCAGTCGACTGTTCCCCTGGCAGATGTCGGCACGAGAAGCCCTCGCGCTGATGCAGCCAGTGGGGGAGGCGCTCGCCATGCTGGAGCAGGAACAGGTCGAAGCCTTGTGGAAAGAGGCTGCTGAGAAGCCCAGCGCGCTGCGAGGAGGCGAGGAGCCAGCCAGCGGAAGCATCAAGCGGCTCTACATCGAACTGGATGGAGTGATGGCCCGCCTGCGGCGGGGCAGTGTGCCGCTGGAGCCGCAGGAGCAGCAGCGAGGCGGGGATGTCTACCGCGAGATCAAAGTGGGGGCCGTCTTTGTCGGCCAACGCGGACGTGAGCAATCGGAGTTGGTTCCTGGGGTCTACGTGGACGAGCCGCAAGCAGGCAGCTTGCACTATGTGGCCCAGCGCACGGCCCTCGGCGACTTTGGTCGCCACCTCTACGCCGTAGCCGTGCAAGGGGGCTTGCTGCATGCCAGCCAGGTCGTCGTGCTGGGGGACGGAGCGCGCTGGCTCTGGCGGCTGGTGGAAGAGCATTTTCCCGGTGCGGTGCAGATTGTGGATCTCTGGCACGCCCAGCAGCACGTCTGGGAGGTGGCCCATGCCGTCTTTGGTCGCGGCACCTCTCAGGGCGCCGCCTGGGCCAAGCAAGGCTGCCACTGGCTCGTGCATGGGCAGATCGAGGTCCTCGTCAAAGCTATCACGGCCTTCCCGCCGATTGCTCCGCCCGCCGGACAGTCCAAGAGTGTTCCCGAACAGGCCATCGGCTACTTTAGCAGCACTGCCGAGCGCATGCGCTATCCAGCCTTCCGAGCCCAGGGGATGCAGATCGGCAGTGGCATTGCTGAGGCGGCGTGCAAGAGCGTCGTGAGCACCCGCACGAAGCGTTCGGGCATGCGCTGGACCCCACAGGGTCTCGATGCCCTCTTACCCTTGCGCACCGCCGTCCTCAATGGCTCTTTTGATGCTTTCTGGCAACGACGCTCTCATGCACTTGCCTGATTGCCTACAACTAATTCCTACACCCGCGCTACGCAGGCAGCGCTATCTTCAATATGTGTGTCACAAAGAAAGCAATCTTCTTCCCGCGTACTCATATGCCTAAAAAAGAACAAAACGTCAGTGAGGCGTTTTTACGATGGTAAACAAGAAGGGAACATAGTACACTAGGGGATGAGAACAAAGAGACTTCTCAGGAGCGACGAAACCAGTCAGCCTCTTTTATTTGCTCCGAAGTCGAGGAAGGATAGACCGATGAATAGGAGTTCCATCTTCAAGTTATTGGGTGCTATAGGTCTCGGTGTGCCTCTCGTTGGTCTGCTGTATCAGCAAGTAGCGCAGGTCCTTGATCGCCGCCGCTTTGTTCCGCCTGGCCAACTTATCGACGTGGGAGGGTACCGCCTGCACCTTTACTGCATGGGCGAAGCTACTGGGAGGCCATCGGTAGTGCTGGAAGGTGGCCTACCCTCGACATATCTCGACTGGTCAAAGGTCCAGTCCGAAATAGCTCAATTCACGCAGGTCTGTTCGTATGACCGGGCTGGCTTTGGCTATAGCGATACGGGGCCTCACGGGTACACAGCTCAAGACCTGGTTGAGCAACTGCATACCTTGCTGGTCAAATCGGATACTCCTGCTCCTTATGTCCTGGTTGGGCATTCCTTTGGCGGACTACTGGTTCGTCTCTATGCCACCTGTTATCCTCAGGAGGTCGTTGGTCTCGTTCTGTTAGATAGCACCCATGAGGACTTATACCGCGTTCAGCCGGACCTTGCGCGGCTTGCGGAAAAAGAGCGGCGGCAGATGGAGCTTTTCAGTTGGCTTACCCCTTTCGGCATGATGCGACTGTTGCTCTCCGCCGGACTCACTCCCGTGGGACAACTTGCCTACCCACCGGAGGTGCTACCTCGCCTCAAAAGCTTTTTCTCGCAAACACGTTTTTTGCACATTACTGCTCGCGCTTATGCCTCTATGGAGGAAAGCATGGCTCAAGTACGAGCAAGTAGAGATGGCTTCTCCTTTCCCGTTACCATTCTCTCTCAACGTGCCGAGACCGATTTTGGAGATCAAGAGGCGGCAGACAACTGGCACGAACTGCAACGCGATTTATGTACCCTTTCTCCGCAAAGTCAGCAGATCATTGCTGAGAAGAGCGGCCATTACATTCAGCTCGACCAGCCAGAATTAGTGATTAATGCCATCAAATCACTGGTGTTTGCGGAAAGATGAGATAGCGGAATAGTTTGCCAACATATAAAAAACACCAGCGAGCAATATTGATTTATGTTTGACCTGCAAAATCGGCCATGTCCCCCTGTCATGCTGAGCGCAGCGAAGCATCTCTGGTGCCGAGTGATTCGTGTGTCGCGACCAGAGATGCTTCGCTGCGCTCAGCATGACAGGCAAGACATTATTACGCGGGTTCGGCGCTCGATTCCAGGCTGAGACCTTCCGCGCGCAGTTTTGCTTCGTTGGTGGAGCGGGCGCGGACAGGATTCCAGTAGCCGGAGGCCAGGAAAATGGTTGGGATGAAGGCCAGCATGCTGCCGACGCAGGCCCACCACCAGATTGCCCATTGCCCGCCATCCAGGATGTTGACAACGACCATACCAAAGGCGATGGTGTACACCACCACAAACAGGCGAATCAGCGAACCCCAGACCGCGATACCTGTCGCCACCAGCGCCGGGTTCACATCTTCAACCGTCTCCGTATAACCTGCCATCCAACCGACGTAGGCAACTGGACCGAACAGGCCTGAGAGGCCAAGCAGGATACCCATAAAGACCGGACTGGTCGGCTGACCAACGCGGCTGATGAAGATCAACGTGGCGATCAAGTTGCCGAGCGTGCCGATCAACATAAAGGGCTTGCGTACCTCGAATTTGTCGGAGAGTATGCCGCCGACAATAGAGGAAAGGATATCGACCGCCCAATAGATGCCGAGCAGACCGTTTGCCAGTGGCAGCGAATAGTGGAAGATGGCATTAAAGTATGTTGGGAAATAGCTGACCGTCGCGTAGTAGAGCATCAGGAAGAAGCTGACGCCGAGCGCACTCAGGATGATGCGAGGCCGCAGCATCTGCCTCCAGGGGTGTTTCAGCGCGTTATCGACGTCGATACCCTGCGCCCGTGCTTCCAGTAACGCTTTCTCCTGTAAGGAAATCATAATCTGGGCGCGCAGGGCAGGCGAGAGGTCACGCATATTGAAAAAGCAAACGATTGCCACTATCAATCCCACGATGCCCGCGATGATGTATTGAGATTGCCAGTTTCCAAACATGCCGATAGTGGTACTCGCTACTGTTGTTGCCAGCAGGCTGCCACCAACCGGGCCGATGGTCCAGAAAGCCATCGCGGTAGCCCGTCCCAGGCGCGGCGAAAAATCGCGCACCATCGCGGGCGTTGCCACCAGGATGATGCCTTCGACGAAGCCCAGTACCCAGAGCATGGCGATTTCTTCAGCAACACGCAGCGGGTCATCGTGCAAAGGCAGCGCATTGCCCACAATGCCGATTTTCGCTCGTTTGACGCGCTGTGTCAAAACGGCGGCCATGATATTGGGCGAGGGCATGGTGCCGTAAGCGTTCTGGTGATGCTCGTTAACGATCACGCTGTCCCAGCCCAGCTTGTCGGCGCGTTCGATCTCGTCAAAATAGCGGTTGTAGAGTTCATGTCCCTTTTCCGGGTCGTAGATGGAGTTGGGGAGCGTCACCCATCCGAGTCGTATTTCTCGTCAAAATCCGGCGGCAGATACGGCCAGGGCATCAAGTGAAAGTAGTGAAAGGTCAGCTTATTCATGCAATTGCTCCTGATTTCGCTTGTCGACTGGCGTTTATTGCCGTAAGAAATCGCTAATGACGTTGCTCCATTCATCCGGCTGCTCAAACATGGGCATATGACCTGTGCCGAAGAGTTTGACCAGTTGTGATCCTGCAATCCGTTCGTGAAAGACATCGCCATAAATCGGGGGTATCAGGCGGTCGTTTTCGCCCCACAGGACGAGTGTGGGACAGGTGATGCGCTCCAGACGGCGTTCCAGCTTCGGGTCATAACTCGGATTCCAGGCCAGTGAAGCCAGCGTGGTCATTTGCCGGAACTGTTCAACCATGTAGTCAGGCGTGATTTCTGGAGGAATGAGTGGAGTGGCTGCCGCGAAATCGTCGAAGCAAGCCATCAGCAATTCCTGCGCGTTCATAGCGAAGAGGTCAGCAATGGGATAGCCTTTGACGCGAATACCTGCCGCGTTAGCAAGCACCAGCTTTGCAACTCGTTCAGGATACCAGACCGCTACTTCGGCAGTCATCCACCCGCCCAGTGAGTGACCAACCAGGTAGACCTGCGAAAGTTCGAGCGTGTCAAGCAGATCGCGGAAATAGAGGACGTAGTCGCTCATGTCGCGCATCCAATCGGGACGGGGAGTCAGACCAAAACCAGGAGTAATCCCAAATTTCTTTTCTTCCGTAAGCTATGTATATCTCGACCATAGAAGATGAATTGGTTTAATGAGAAGGAGGAGCTTACAATGGCCAGCAACAATTATCACTTTATTACAAAATGGCGCGTGCGGAGTACGATAAAGGAAGTCTCGGAGATTTTAGCTGATGCTGCCGACCTCGTGCGGTGGTGGCCGTCAGTTTACCTGGATGTGAAGGTATTCGAACCAGGTGATGAGCGTGGATTGGGTAAAGTAGTCAGCCTTTACACGAAGGGCTGGTTACCCTATACGCTGAGCTGGGACTTTCGTGTCACAGAGGTACGTGAGGATGGCTTTACCTTAGTTGCATGGGGTGATTTTGATGGGCGCGGTATCTGGACATTTGAACAAGATGGCCCCTGGGTGAATGTTGTGTATGACTGGAAGATTAAAGCTGAGAAGCCACTTTTACGTTACTTCTCTTTCCTGATCAAACCGATTTTTTCCGCTAATCACCGCTGGGCAATGGCAAAAGGAGAGGAGAGTCTGAAGCTTGAAATTGCGCGCCGTCACGCGTCCAGCCCTCAAGAAAAGGCCCTTATTCCAGCTCCGCCACAGCCAACGACTACGATGGGATCGCCACTTCTTATTGGCGCAGCCGTACTCGCTGCCACTGTTGGAGGGTTAGGGTACCTTGTCGTGAGGGCGCGCTCCAAAGAATAATCTATTGCAGTAGAACCTGTTTGAGCTGGCGCACCGCCAGCTTCGATTCGGCCAGGACGCGGCGGCGGATGATGAGAAGATTGAGCAGAGCACTCAGTGGACTACTCATCGAGTAAAAGAACTCTCGTTCGAAGAAGGTGCCGCCGTCCTGCGGGCGAAGGCTGTATTTCACAGTGCCCCCACTATCGCTGCCTGAGATAATTCCTTCGATACGCCAGAGCCGGGGGAAGACGCGCTCGCGTACCGTCCAGGTGGCTTTCCCGTGCCTGCCTGCCACAAGAAATTCTTCTGTGACCTGCTCGCCTATTTCCAGGGAGTGACCTGTCGCGCCGCTTACGCCGAGTGATGAGGGGTGCCATTGGGGCCAGTTGCCCGGGTCTGTTACGTAGTTAAAAACTGTTTCCACAGGCAAGGGTATGAAGATAGGAGTGTAAATGCGTGTCATCGTGATAAGCTCCTTTCCGCCTTAGCTCGCTGTTTTATCATCATATAAGCTGTACGGAAAGCAGATTGGTTGTGGATTACATCCTCTTTGTATCCTGCTAAGCTAATCCGCACGTGTATTTACATAAAGCAAGCAGAACATACGATTGGAGGAGAAATCATGTCGAGCACGACTAATCCCAGGGGATTGCAATCCAATGCCCCGGCTACCATCCCTCGTAGCAGAGCATACCGGGATCAGCATAACTGGCGCGTGTTCCAGTACGCGCTCTGGGGCATTGCTGTTGTGGTTTTTGTTATTGCCTGCGTCATCGTCCATTTTCATCCCGCGCCGTGGCCCTTTGACCTGCAAACTACTATCACCGTCCAGCATCTCCATTTGTGGGCGGGCTTTATGGCTGTGCTTACCTTTGCGAGCCTGATGAATGATCCACTTGTCTCCCTTATTGAGTACATATCATGGTTTGTGATCCTGATGCTGATTGGCATTATTGCCTGGCGTCTGGGCAAAGCAGCGGTGCGCTGGTTTATGGCCGGCATCTTTGTCTCTGTAGGGACCGGTGTCATGGATGGTCTCAACGGCCTGGCCAGTCTGCTTGTAGGACGACCCCGTCCCAGCTCGCCGCTCATTCATGTCTATATGCCGGAACCGTATCATAGCTTTCCATCCGGTCACGCTGAGAATGATCTGGTCTTCTATGGCATGCTATTGTACCTCAGCTTCACACCCCCGGTTCGTCACTGGCGCTATCGCTGGATACTGATTCCGTTCCAACTTGTAGCATTCGTTATCATCGCTGTCATAGGTTATTCGCGCATTCTAGAGGGTTCTCACTGGTTAACCGATGTACTGGGTGGCTATCTCTCTGGGGCCATTTTCCTCTCATTGCTGATCTTTTTGTATAATCACACTTTCGATTGGATACAATATCGCCTTAGAAGGAAGGAAGCGGAGAAGCATCAGCAGGCTTATCAGGCCACGAAATAAAGACGTGTTTTGTATATGAAAATGCTTGTGTTACGTGTAGGTAGTGTGTAGTAAAACTCATGAGGGTTTTAGCTATTGAGAGGAGGAGCAATTTCTATGGTGATCACAATTGGAGATCTGATTATCTGGCTTATTATTGCTGCAATTGTTGGTTTTGTTGGCGAATTGATCGCCCGGCGGCGCACGCCATTTGGTCTGGTGGGAGCGATCGTGCTGGGCTTTATTGCCATTTTCCTGGTGGTGGGAGTCTTTCATGTCCATATCGTCGGGGAGCCAACCCTGAACGGCGTTCCCTTGATCACATCCATTATTGCCGCCGCAATTCTGGTCTTCATCTGGAGCGCTTTTGCCTATCACCACGCCCACCGCTACTATTCTCGCTATTACTATAGGCGCGGTGGCTATGTGCGCCGTCCGCGCAGGCGCTGGCTTTAGTTTCCGGCGTCCTGAGGACGATAACGGCCGCGGGCAGGGACAAGCAGCTGTTCCTACGGGATACAATCCCTTTTGCTTTCGTCCTGGTGGCGATAACGTTGATGCTGAGAATTAGCTGCCAACGTTATCGCCATCACATTAATCCTCACTCACTCGTAATAGACGGCCAGGCGCCGGTCGTAAGCTCACCCGGATCATCGCTGATAGGACAACGATGACAATGACAAGCAAGGCAATGAGAATAACGCTCAATGACGAGGGAATGATAATGTGTGGAGGTAAAACCTGCTGTAGTATGTAAAACTGGGCGCTGCTCACATTGCCGGACGAGGCGCCGGCAGGAATGTTGACTACAATCAGGGCAGGGATGGCTATAATGGCAAAGATTGCGCCAAAAATCCCCCCAAGTAGTATTGCCGCTGTATGCACGATGCCTTGTTCCCATGTTAGCATGCCGATGACCTGCCTGGGGTCTGCTCCTAGCGAGCGGAACACGACAAACTGGTGCAGGCGGGTGCGCACGCTAAGCCACGATGCAAGAAAGTCTCCCAGCAAGGCCAGCAGCAGCGTGGTAATTGTGCCGAGGATGAAGAAGGCGGTCAGATTGCGAGACAATGGGTCATTGTTCAATGCGTCGATGATGGCGTGCCTGTCAAGCAGATTATTGAGGTAGAGGTACTTTGTCTGCAATGCTGCTCGAACCGGCGCGATTGCCGCCGGGCTATCTGAAACGCGCAGCCAGATGTGATTAAATGGTGTTGGAGGCGCGGGAGGAACCGGCGGCGCGTATGAGCCTAACTGCTTGCTACTCTTCCCATACGTCGTGAAGTATGTCTGGTAATCCATCAACACGCCGATCGGCGATGTATCGTTGCTGGTACCGGCGCTATTATTGATGGACGGAATATGCTGTACCAGTGCCACGACCTGGCAATACATAGGATTGAATGTCTGATTATTGATGACCACGTTTAGCAGAGATCCGAGATTCAGGTGCAGCCTGCTGGCCGCAGCTGCATCGACAATGACAGGAATGATATTGCTATGGGCGCTCTGACTACGTAACGTGAGTAGTTGTTTCATGAGCGCAGTAAGTGGTTGCGAAGAGTTTTGTGGATTCCAGATGGCCGTGCGTGCATAGGTAGCGGCATCTACCGCCATAACCTGTACGGGTATGGATGGATATGATCCGGCGACAAAACCCTGCGTCGTATACCCGAGGGTTACCGAGGTAACACCTGGAATAGCATGGTAGACGGCCATTTCATCTTGCAGGGTCAAATTATTGGCGTCGGGAGGAATATCGCCGCTAAAATCGGCTCCTACTTCGTAGCTGGCGATATCGATGACGCGTTGTGCCTGCGATGCGTTGAATATCAGGGTGAAAATAACGAAGGCAATAGCGAATGCGGGTAACAAGATTGTGCGCAGGGTGTAGCGTGGGGAACGGGCCATTTGTGTAAGCGCTAAAACGGAGACAGCTCCCCGGCCACGTATGACGATCGATGTTCCCAATCTCAAGAGCAAGGGAAAGAAGCGTAAGAACAGGACCATGATCGCGAAGACGAAAAAGATTGAGGCTACGATGGTCAGAGGGGTCTGCACCAGCGTTTTTGTGCCCAGGTCAAGCTGATTCCCAAGCCGGGTCAGGTAGAGCGAAAGCCCAAATGCGGTGAGGGCAATAATTGCGGCTCCGCCATCGAGTCTGAGATGTTGCCATACCGTCGTGCGGCTCGAACGCGCTGTTGCCTGGCGCAGTGAGAGGATATTCATGCTTGCTGCTCTTCGGAAAAGCAAGGCCAGTGCAAGTGTAACGACCAGCGCGGTTCCCACCGCGTACCAGCTTACGCTCAGTATCACCTGCATAGGGTCACTCATGATCAGGGAAATAATTCCTTGTGCCTGAGATCCCAGCAGGCGTAGAGCAATTGCAGAGGCTATAACAAGAGCAAGCGGCGGCCCAATGACAAGGGCAACAATACCTATACCAATTCCCTGGGTGATCAGCGTCCCTGCTATCTGACCACCACTCGCGCCCCGGCTGCGGAGCATAGCAATAGCCTGAGCCTGCCGTTCAACCAGAATATCGGCGGTCAGGCTGATGAATACCAGGATCATACCGATCATTTGCAGAGCGAGGATAGCCGCGGGAACGCGAAAAACATCGACCCGATTGAGGTAGCTTTCCAACACATCAAGCATGGTAAATGAGCCGGGGACAGGATCATAGATGCTTGCCTGGGCCAGGTATGGAGAACTGGTGGCTGCGATTGCTCCATATTTATTCTGGACATCTTCCTGCAAGGTAGTGAGCCGGTCGGCAAGGTCTGTATACTGGTTGTAGGCGATGTGGGAAATATCCAGGTGGTAATCCCAGAGCAATTCGAACGCATTTGCTGTGAAGACCGCGTTCGTGTGCAGGGACGCGGCGAGATGATCGAATCTCGCCAGGAAAGCCCCGATGGGCGCGATTACACTGGCGGCGCTGTACTCATTCCCCGGAATCGCCTGCAATGTGTTCCCATGCCAGATATAATCATTGACAGCGTTGACTTTGAACAGCCCTACGACGCGCACTTTCAATATCCCAGGCGCGAAGTTGTTCATTGCCACATCCTTGAAATGCGCGGCTCGCTCGAATTGAAGTTGTAATATGGAACCCACCTTGACATGCAGGCTCTGAGCAGTGGGAGCGGTGAGAAGAACTTCAAGCACATCGCCTGTCTCGCGTGGAAGCCGGCCTTGCAAGAGGGTAAGATGAGAAGAGGCCTGTTCTATGGATGTAGCAAAGATATTTAATGGGTTGTAGCTATTGGGAGTATTGGGTGCTGCGTAGATAAACCCGGTTTCCTTGATGGAGAAGAGGACAGGCTCGTGTGTATAGCTACCAATGCGCGCCTGGAGGTAGGGATCAAGTTGCTGCTGGATATTCTGGACAACGGAGGTTGAAAGCCCCGGAGCGAGCGCGTCGAGTGTAAATTCGGAACCCCCAGGAGTGCTGTTTAGTGTTGTTTGCAGCCCTGCCGTCGTCATGACCTCTGAGAAAAGCGGTATCGCACAAACCATTACGATGGCAGCAATGATTCCTATGCCTGTAGTAACCAACAATAGCCATGTCCGCCGCGCCTGGCCGGATGCAAGTACTATAAAAGACAGTCCTGCTGGACGTGATACCTTTCGTGCTGGCCTTGCAAGTCCTGTAGGGACAGTAGCTTGTCCCTGTCCTGCTGCTGGGACTCGTCGCTGTCCAACTGCCCCCACCTCTCTCAGCACGGCAAGGGGTGGTTGATCTTCATCGAGCCGGAGCGTTGAACTCATGGAGGGTCGTAACGCAACCCGGGCCATGATCATCACAGCGGCAGCACAGAGCATGACCAGCAGGGCGAAGGCAATCCCCAAAGTCCAGGGGAACACGATCTGAGCAGGGATCAGTTGCTGAATGAACATCGTGGTCATACTATTGGCGTCACCGGGTATGGCGGAAGGCGTTGAGAGCAGCAGGGTTGGTACAACCGTAAGCGCGAGCAGTATGCCAGAGGCAGTACCAAGGCATAGAGCAGTCAAATAGACAAGAGTTTGCTCGAAAGCCATTACGCCGGTTACCTGGCGAGGGGTAGCCCCGAGAGCGCGTAGGGCGACGAATTGATTGAGGCGGCTGCGCACGCTCAACCACGATGCCAGCAGATCGCCAATGAGAGCCAGCAGCAGTGCCGCAATTACTCCCAATGATAGGACGATGATGAGATTGAGGTAGAATGGCTCGTTCTGCAAGTTGCTCATGATCACTCGCCGGTCTTGCAGGTAATTCAGGTAAAGATTTGATGACTGGAGCACACTACGTACATGTGCGATGGCAGTCGGGTCATCAGATGTATGCAGCCAGACATGATTGGCGGGCGGCTCAAACCCGTAGAGGCGTTTCTCAATGGTCGAAAAGGTCTGGTAATCGACAATCATCTTACCGAATTGCTGGCCATTTACGATTTCGAGGTCGGTAAGTGTTGGGATAGCCTGAACTTCAGCGATAGCGATGTAGCGTATGTTGTCGGTGAGCGTCCCATTCTGATGAACAAAGAACGATTCTCCTACGTGTAAGCCGAGCCTGTTCCATGTCTGGGCATCAACGATAGCCGGAATAACATGTTGGTGGATTGCTACATTTCTCCGGCCTGCCAGCTGCGCGAGAAGGGAACTCAATGGCTGGGATGAGTTCTGTGCATTCCAGGTGGTGGCCTGGGCAAATGTGCCTGGATCGATAGCTTGCACATCCAGCAGGTAGAGATTGTTGAGATCTCCCACGGATTCTTCCGCTACTTCCCCTACCGACGCGGCGAGAACGCCGCGAATGTTACGATAGCGCTCCGTTTCAACGTTTACCGGATACGTAGGGGCTGTGCTGGGAATGCTGCCACTGAAATCTGCCCCTGCTGCATAGTTCGCCAGGTTCGTCGCTCGCTGCGTTTGTGATGCTGAAAAACTCAGGGTAAATATGGCGAAGGCGGTCGCTAATGCAAGCAGCAGAATCATGCGTAGCGATTGACGAGGGGAGCGAGAAAGCTGGGTTATCGCCAACATGGGGACAGCTCCCCGGCCACGAGCCAGCAAGCGCGATGCCAGTTGCAATAGTGCTGGCGTAATGCGCAGGAAGAGCAGGACGGCCGCCAGCAGTAAGAAGACAGGCGCAATTAATCCGATTGGAGCAGAAACGAGCGCCTGAGCTTGAGCGTCAAGTAATCCCCCGATATCGGCCAGGTACACCGCGATCCCATAGCCGGTCAGTGCGATGATTGCAGCAACGAGGTCAAGATTGAGGCGTTGCGATAGTGGACGCGCAGCAGCGCGTCCACTTTCACGTCGCAGGGCCGGAGCGTAAATACGCGAAGCCCGGTACAGTGCAGCTATCGATACGATACTGATACTACCTGCTATTGCCAGGGCGTACCACCTGGCATTCCATAATGCAGTGAGAGGATCGTTGGTAAGTACCTTGATTGCGTCCTGGTTGGTTGCTGATAGTGCGTGTTGGGCAATAGAAACTGCCGCTACATAGGCCAGCAGAGGGCTGGCAATGAGCGCAAAGATGCACAGGACAAGACTCTGCGTGATATGCGATGCAAAGATCTGCCTGGTACTCGCGCCCCGGCTGCGTAAAAGGGTAATGGCATGAGACTGCCGCTCAATCAGCAGTTCTGTCATGATGGCGGTGAAAAATAGCAGCAGGCAAATGATCTGCAGGGTTACAATAAAGATGGGAATCCTGGCAATAGCTAAGCTGCTGTGAAAGCTCTCTAATGAACCCGGAGCGGCGTAAGTACTCAAGACAGAGCCGGTTACATCAAAACCTTGTACGAGGGGGAGCTGGTAAAGCAAAGCGAGGCTACTTGCCTGATTGACGGCTTCCTGTGTAGCTGCGAGCTGCGCGATGAGGTCATCGAGGTTATCGAGCGAGACGCGCGATGGGTCCAGGTAGTAATACCAGCTCAGGCTGCCGAAGTATCCCTGGAGAAAGTAAACCGTGTCCGCGCTATGAGTTGCCGCGGCAGAATCCAACGCCGCGAGTAGAGACTCATTGGAGGTGAGCGCCGCATAATGGATGCGGGTTTCGTGCGATTGGGGTTGGAAATCTTCTCCATGCCAGAAGGAATCGTTCGGCTTCACTTCAAATATGCCGACAACGTGCAGTTTGAACCGCTGGCAGTAGTTGCCGAAAGAAGTGACGGGAGTAGTGTCCTTACCACCAGGGTCGATAGAGCAGAACGATTGCTGGAGAACGGTGGTCGGAGTACCTCTTACCGGGATGGTGGAGAGATTTGATACTACTGTAATGATGCTGCCAATCTTGACGTGTAAGGCAGCAGCTGTATCAGGCGTTAGAGCAATTTCGATATCCTGGCTTGAGGAATTTGGCAATCGTCCTTGTTTCAGTATCACATGGGATGTGGTTTCATTTATTGGGTTACCGTAGAGACGCAATGGTGTGCGGAGTTGAGCTTCCTGGGGCGCGATGATACTGAACTCAGGGGTCTGAATTTCAAGCCGTGGTTGTCCTTGCAGGTAGGGAGCGAGATTATCTTCAAAAGGGGAACCACCAGATCGGTAAATCGAAGAGAGGGTGCGTGAGGATAATCCTGTTATCTGGGTATGCAGCGTCAATTCTGCCGCCAGGGGTGAGGTCGTCAGGGTATCATGCAATGCGGCAGTTTGGAAAACCAGCGTAAGCAGAGGGAGAATACATACCAACGTGATGGCTGCCAACATGCCCAGGAATGTGAGCAGAAGCAAAAACCAGTGCTGGCGCCAGCGCCAGAATGCCAGCGCCACTACCGAATTTAGCCGGTTGAGTATAGTGCTGGCCTGCGCGAATTGCCTGGAAGGCCTGTTCATCTGATTTCAATCCCAGCCGGGAAAAGGCCCAGCTCCTGCCACTTCTCCGTAAGGAGAGTATAGTGGCCAAACCCGAAAAGGTCAAGTGCAAATGCATTAAGCGCGCAATGGACAGGATAATATTCTCTGGCATTATAACATGTGTTAGATTAACCCGTCTATTGCTACAGTAGGGGCAAGCCCTCACTCCTACCGGTCATTTGTCCTACGATCATTGACAACGCCCTTGCTTGATAGTATTGTTGATACAGTGATTACCACAGCCCCCTGGTTCCTGTATCCTTGCAGTAAGGCGCACTATTTTCTCAAGGAGGCTCTTCTATGTCCATCCAAAATTTGTGGCCCCGCACCCGGAAGATGAAAACCTTTTTGTATTTCCCATGGCGTTTATTTTTTATTGCTGGCGCGATGCTGATAGTATGCATCTCCGGCGGTGCTGCTGCTCTGGCCCATCCTGTGACCTTTACTCCGAGCAATGGGCTGCAATTTACGACTCAGATGCGGATTGGCTTCCACTCGGGCGATGATTGGGAGCCATCGATAGCTGCTGATCGCTATGGGCATGTGTACGCGCTTTATAAGCATTACGACGTTCAGGGGGGTGGAACCTGCCCGGGCTGTGACCTGCACCTGCTCGTCCAACGGTCCGACGACGAGGGAAAAACTTGGAGCGCGCCGCGTCCTATAGCACCCGGCCCGGTCAAGGGCGGACAGTATGATCCCCAGATTATGGTCGATCCTGCCGATGGACGTACCGTCTGGGCCTCGTTCCTTGAGAACTCCAAATCAAGAATTGCGGTTGTGAAATCGACCGATTTTGGTCAGACCTGGAGTAAACTGGAAATTGTGTCTGATAATCCGCCCGGCCTGGATAAAGACGAACTGGCGGTGCGCGGCAACACGATTGTCGTAGCCTATGACGACAACTACAATACGTGGGCCGCGGTTTCTGTCGATGACGGCGCGCACTGGTCGACGCGCGAAGTGTTTCCCACCAGTCGCAGGTTCAGCATCTCGCTTTCAGCAGGAGCTGCCATCGACTCTTTGGGTAATATTTTTGTCAGCTGGGATAGCTTCGATGCCGCTCATCGCCAGCACGGCAATGGGCCTGCTACACTATGGGTATCGAAGTCGAATGATAACGGGGAACACTGGACAAGAACCGTCATCGATGTAAGTGCCGAAGCCCCGCTTTGCCATCCTTGCGGGTATGCCTACCTCAGTTCGCAAATGGCCTTGCGCATCGGTAGTGATGATACCATTTACCTGCTCTGGAATGGTAGCATTGATCAAAAAAGCCTTGAGCCGCAGCGTATCTTCTTCTCGCGCTCTACCGACCACGGTAAGACCTATTCCCCGCGCGTCGATATCTCGGATGCGCCGCAGGGTGTGGAGAATTGTTTCCCCGCTATCGCGGTTGGTCAGGCTCCCGGCGATGTTCGTTTTGCCTGGATGGATACGCGAACCGGAAAATGGAACGTCTTCTTCCGCGAAAGCACCGACGGTGGACTACATCTCAGTTCAAGCGTGCGCATTTCCAGCTACGTTCCCGGCTATCCCTACCTGACTAAAGCCGGATTTGATCTGCCATACGGTGATTACCAGTCAATGGCTGTGGACTCGGATAATAATACGCAGATGGCCTTCGGTGAGGGACCCAGCTATCAGGGTCCTGGGAATCAGTGGGTTTCACATAATGTGGACAGGTAAATGAAACCATCAAGCGAGGCGTGGAGTCATTATCAATATGATGAAGATTGTAGCGCTTTCTGTACTATTTGAGGAGCAATCACGATGACAGACGGAACTCCAAAAACTGTGCTTTGCCTTTGCAGTTATGAGAAGGGGCAGGAGTTTATTCGCGAGTGTAAGCGGCAGGGCGCAAAGGTGTTTCTATTGACCGTGTCCGACCTGGAACACGCGGACTGGCCGTTTGATAGCATAGATGAGTTCTTTCATATGCCGGACCTTTCCAAAGTGGACGATGTGATTCGCGGGGTCAGCTACCTGGCGCGCTCGCATGTCATCGACCTCATCGTGGCCCTCGATGATTACGATGTATGGACCGCCGCGGCGTTGCGCGAACACATGCGCCTGCCCGGCATGGGGGATAGTACCGTCCGCTACTTCCGTGATAAACTGGCGATGCGTGTCGGAGCCCGTGAGAACAATATTCCCGTACCCGATTTTGTACCTATCTTTAACTACGATAGAATACGCGAATTTATGGAGCGCGTTCCACCTCCCTGGCTGCTGAAGCCGCGCTCCGAAGCCTCGACCATTGGCATAACAAGGATCGATTCAGCGGAAGAACTGTGGTCGCGCCTGAATGCCCTGGGCGACCTGCAATCCTTTCAACTGCTGGAGCGTTATCTTCCGGGCGATGTCTATCATGTTGATTCGCTTGTCTTCAACCGTGAGGTTATCTTTTCTGAAGCCCATCGCTATGGCCGACCGCCGTTGAATGTCTATCATGAAGGCGGCGTTTCCAGCACACGTACTGTTCTGCGGGGTTCCGAGGATGAACAGATATTGAAGGATTTGAGCCGGAGGGTTATGCGAGATTTTGGTATGGTGAGCGGCGTGACACACATGGAGTTCATCAAGGGACGCGATGATGGGCAATTTTATTTCCTCGAAACGGCTGCTCGCGTTGGTGGTGCCAATATCGTGGAGTTGATCGAGGCTGCCACGGGCATCAATCTCTGGCGCGAGTGGGCAAAAATCGAGCTTGCCTCCGGTGAGGAACTCTATCGCTTGCCCGACTACCGGCAGCACTATGCAGGCGTCATCGTCACGCTTGCCCGCCAGGAGTATCCTGATACCTCGGCCTACCAGGACCCCGAAATTACCTGGCGCCTGAACAAACGACATCATGTAGGATTCGTCGTCACGTCCCAGGAGTATGAGCGAGTGCAGTTCTTGCTCGATGATTACATGCAGCGCTTCGTCGTTGATTTCTCCGCCACCTTGCCCCCGTTGGAGAATCGGCCTCCAAGCCGCTAACCGTAACCCTGGAAAACTGCTGAGCGCCTGTCTTGAGCACGAAGTTTTCTTGAATAGGTGGGAAGGAATATGCTGTGAAGTAGTGACCCTGGTCGTTCTTTTCGTATGCCTCTGCCGGAGTCAGGAGACTATCTGTACGTCATATTCGTATATTTAGTGCCTGTACATTTCTTGTTTTCAGTGTACGGTATAAGGAGGTACGATTTGATCAACTCTGTCACCCAAAATATAAGGTACAACTGGTGGTTAATGCTCCTACGAGGAGTCTTCGCCATCATTTTCGGACTAATAGTCCTGGTATTTCCTGGCATTGCTCTGCTCGCGCTCATTTTTGTTTTCGGAGCATATGCCCTCATTGATGGTATTCTCGCTGTGATTGTGGCCATTAGCGAGCGCCGGAACTTACCGCGTTGGGGCTGGCAGGTGGTAGAAGGAGTGGCAGGGATTATACTTGGCATCATAGCGTTCACCTGGCCACGCGAGACTGCTTTGGTTCTGCTTTACATTGTCGCTATCTGGGCAGTAATAACTGGAGTTATGGAACTGGCTGCCGCATTCACTGTAGGGAACTGGCTGCTTGGACTTGCAGGGGTCCTCTCAATTGTGTTCGGCATCATCCTGTTCGTCCACCCTGGCGCCGGATTGTTATCTCTCCTGTGGCTGCTCGGCATTTATGCCATCATATTTGGCGTAGTGCTGATCGTACACGCATTTCAGCTACGTTCACGCCCTTCATCCCCGCTTAGCCCAACCGTATAGGCGGGGTGGGTGGCTAATAGATTCCATGAAAGTTTAAGGCAGTATGCTTCCTCAACTGTTGGAGAGGCTCTCAATAAGCAATACGTAGCGTATATGGCACTGTAGAGTAAAAGTTTATGGATCACGTCGCCCAACCAATCCCTGTTGCCAGGCATAAACAGCTGCCTGGGTACGATCCATCATGTGTAATTTGCCCAGGATGTTGCTAACATGGCCCTTGACCGTCTTTTCGCTGATGACCAGCTTCTCGGCAATCTCGGCGTTGGAGAGGCCGTCCGCGATCAAGCGCAATACCTCTAATTCGCGGTCGCTCAGGTCTGTAAAAAGGTTCGGCGTATCGCGCCGTGTGCCGCGAAGTTCCTCGACTACGCGAGAGGCGACGCGTGGATGCAGCACGGATTCGCCGCGTGCCGCCTTGCGCACGATATCGGCAAGCTCATCGGGTCCAACATCTTTCAGGACATATGAAAGCGCTCCGGCCCGCAGTGCAGGAAAAATATATTCGTCTTCGTGGTAAGAGGTAAGCACAATGATTTGTGAGTGTGGACTCGCTTGCTTAACCTGTCGTGTTGCTTCGACCCCTCCTATACCCGGCATAACGAGGTCCATAAGTACCACGTCCGGCGCAAGTTCTGCCACCATGCGGACCGCTTCCTCACCAGAGCCTGCCTCACCAACCACATTAAGGTCAGGCTGCAACTCCAAAAAAGCGCGTATCCCCTGTCTCACAAGAGCATGGTCGTCGGTAATGAGTAGCGAAATTTTGTCTATCATAGACGCTCCCCTTTTTTATGTGTTCAGGTGAGTCTGCCGGAATCAGGAAATAGTATAGCAGAAATGTGGTTGCCTCACCAGGATCAGGACGCTGATGATTATCCATAATGTGACGAGGGATTCTTCGCTTTACTCAGAATGACAGGCCCAGGGGCCACAATGGCCCCTGGGCCTGTCATTCTGAGTAAAGCGAAGAATCCCTCGCGTGTCCGTCTAGCCGCCCCGCCTTGCATTACCTGGCCCATGTATGAGGAATTACCAGTCGGATAGATGAATTGATGAAAGTATTTTGATGAGGCAAATATAATATAGGCAAATGTACCCGCTGTTGATCCGATTCATAGCCAGGGTACGAGGACAGGGACCGGCCGCTGTTCCTACAGTAATGCAAATAATCAGGTGAAGAGCAAGCGAGGTAGCAATTATGCTTAGTCGTTTCCTGTTTTTTACTACAAAATGTGATGGTACATTCTGAACTATTGACAGACCAATTCGTAGAGTTTACACTTCTCCATAACGAAGTATTGCTCACGATGATTGAGTAGAAATAACCTAACTGCATGTCGATACCTCCCAATGCCCTTGGAACCTCCTCAAAATCACTTGTTGAATGGATGAACGAGGGGATTACTTATTACAAAGCAAAGTGTTATGAGAAGGCGTTGTTCGCCTATGAACGCGCCATTGAGATAAACCCTTTCTATGGTTTTGCCTACAGTAACAAGGCCGGTGTACTCAATGCGCTTGGTCGCTATGAGCAAGCTCTAGCTGCCTACGAGCAGGCCATTGAGCTTCGTGCCAACTCCGCTTACGATTATATCGGCAAGGGAGATGTCCTTTGCAACCTTCACCGTTACGAGGAGGCGTTGATTGCCTATCAACGCGCATTGCGACTCAGCTCCGATAATATCTATGCTCATAAGGGGATAGGAGATGCGCTCTATGGCCTCCGGCGCTACGAGGAAGCGCTTCATGCCTTTCAGATAGTCATTCAACTTGATCCTTATGCTGCTGATACCTACTGTAGCATGGGCGATATCTTGACGGAGATGCAGAGCTATGAACAGGCTTTGCGTGCCTATTCAATGGCCATCCGGCTCGATCCCCGCTCCGCGACTACCTACAATAATCTGGGCAACTTGCTGCTATTGATGAAGAATCCAGAGGGTGCTGTGCGGAGTTATACTGAAGCCATCCGGCTCAATCCCAACGAGGCCGCTCTTTACTACAATTTGAGCCTTGTGCTTGCCGAGTTAGGTCGGGACGAAGAGGCCAGACAAGCAATGGAACGAGCCAGAGAACTGGGATATGGAATATAAAACTTCTCCCAGTATTGTTTTCTCAACCCTGCGAAAATTCGTCACCGGATCAACGATTCTGGCCACTTTCGGCGGTTGCCTTTTCTAATATCGAGCATATCCGGTTCGCAAACCTCAACCAGATCTTAACCTGATTGCACCCCTATTGTTCTGTGCATGCCCCCGGTCTAGTTTTACAATAGATGTTGGTCGATACCTCTATCCCGGTCCTTCTTATGTGTACAACAATCGTTATTCCAGAAAGGAAATTTGGAGAGACAAATGCGATTCGTTAAAATGGGCGTAGCCCTCATGTTGCTCGCTGTTCTGCTCAGCCTTACCACGGCTAATGAGTGGACTACTGTTTCAGCACAGCAGGTAAGCCGGCCCTTGCCACGCTACAACCATGTTCTTGTAATTATGGAAGAGAACCATGGCTACGAGCAGATCATTGGCAACCCTGCTGCCCCGATCATCAATCACCTCGCACAGGCTTACGGCCTGGCTACCAACTACACTGGAGTTGGAGACCCTAGCGCCCCTAACTATGTAGGTATCCTTGGGGGTAGCACCTTCGGCATTGCCGATGACAATCCTTATTATCTCCACACTATTAACAAGCCCAGTCTTGCTGATCAACTTGAGAATGCAGGACTTACCTGGAAAGGATACTTCGGTGGGTTAGCCTATCCCGGATACAAGGGTATTTGCTTCCCGGTCAAATGTGATGGAGCTCCTGACATTAGCCCGCTCTATGCCGCGAAGCATAATGGTTTCCCCTACTTCGCTCACATCCAGAACAATCCCCAGGAATTGCAGAAAATGGTTCCCATTACCCAGCTTGATATAGATTTGAAGGCCGACCACCTACCAAACTTCAGCTTCATCGTACCCGACCAGTGCCATGATATGCATGGCGCACCACCCTATTGTGTGGATGATGGGAAGCCAGGCTCGGTCACCGATAACTTCCTTGTCAGTCAAGGCGATGCCTACATTGGGACGCTTGTGAAAAAAGTCATGGATTCATCGATATGGTCCAATGGCAATAATGCTATTGTCATTACATTTGATGAAGGGAACAACGCACAAAGCCGCATCGTTACCATTGTGATCGCGAATCACGGCTCGCGCGGCTTGCGAGATAGCACGCCCTACAACCACTACTCCCTCCTTCTGACTATCGAAAAAGTGTTTGGTCTTGGATGCCTGCAGAATGCATGTGATAGTGACACTATCAGGCCCATGGTTCTGCTGTTTGCAAGTTAATCCATGCTTTGACCAGTAAGTTTTTTGTATAGATTGTGAGGAGTAAATACTATGAACCGATTGAAGCTAACCATCCTTTCGTGCGTGCTACTGGCAGTAACGATAATCGCGGCCGTACTTTTGAGAACCGGTCAAATCAAAGCGGTGGGAGCAATCGCTTCCCCTCAAGGGAAATGCGGTGGTTGGAGTCTCGTCCCTAGTCCGAATGCGACCACAGGAGATAACGCGCTGGGAGCTGTGGCCGCAATCTCTGCAAGTGATATCTGGGCCGTCGGAAACGCAGTCATTAACCCGGATTTGATCTCACAAACGCTGACCGAACATTGGAATGGCACGAGCTGGAGTGTTGTCAGCAGCCCCAATGTCGGATCTTCAGATAATTTTCTACTAAGCGTAGCCGCCGTTTCAACAAGTGATGTCTGGGCCGTTGGGAACTATCTTAATAGCAGCGGCATCCCGCAAACACTGATCGAGCATTGGAATGGTACAGACTGGAGTATTGTCAGCAGTCCCAATGTTGGCACATCAGATAATTTACTCTTTGGAGTAACTGCTATTGCCTCGAATGATGTCTGGGCCGTTGGTTACTATCAGGATGAGGCGGCTTCCTTTCATACTCTGATTGAACACTGGGATGGCACGAGTTGGAAGGTAGTGAGCAGTCCGAATATTGGTTCTTCGAATAATCTTCTTTATGCCATAACCGCGCTTTCCGCCAGCAATGTTGTGGCCGTAGGACAATATCTCAACACCAGTGGTCCGGGTGAGGCGCTGATCGAACAGTGGAATGGTACGCGCTGGAGCGTTGTCAGTAGCCCAAAGACGGGATCAGCCAGCAACGTCCTTTTTGGGATCACAGCCACTTCCACCGGCAATCTATGGGCTGCGGGAGAGATTGAAAGCGATAGCAAGCCACTCCAAACCCTTACTGAGCAGCAAAACGGCACGCGTTGGAGCATTGTCTCCAGCCCCAATGCAGGTTCAGCAGACAATAAGTTGTTTGGAATATCGGCCATTTCCAACAGCAGCATCTGGGCGGCTGGCAATTACCTGGATAAGGCCGGAAATGCTCAGACGCTGATCGAATACTGGAATGGCGCTCGCTGGCTCATTATGCATAGCCCAAGTCCGGGATCAGGTGATAACATCCTGGGAGCGGTGGTAGCCCTCTCTCCCAATGATGTCTGGGCTGTTGGAGGCTACGATAATGGTGGTTCTACCCGCACGCTAATCGAACATTATTGCTGATTGGCAAACGGTACCACTTCAAGTACATAGGGATAAGGCTCAGGCACCACCGAGCTTGCAAGCGCGCCCAGGATGCATATATACGGGAGAAACGACTGTTGCTTGCTGCTCGTCGGGTGCCCAGAGCCGCCCCTTTTTCGCGAGGACGAATACGCTCCTTGATCTTTTGGACAGGGCCTTGATTTGTGATATGATCATGGCATGAGTACATATAAGACCGATCCGCGCATCGACGACTACATTCAGACGCTCCCTGCCTGGCAACAGGAGATTTGCCACCAGGTGCGAGATCTGGTACATGCTGCCGACCCGGAGGTGTTGGAGACGATCAAACGCACCAGGCAGCCCTATTTTACGCTCAGCGGCAACATCTGCGCGCTATTGGGAGCGAAGGATCATCTCAACATCTTCATCTACGACCCTATTGTTCCCGATCCGGAGGGCATTATCAATCAAGGGCAGGGAAACCTGACAGCGCGGGCGATTCAAGTCCATCAGGGTGAAACCATCAACCGGCGCGCCCTTTTGAACCTCTTTCAAGCCATTATCGCCAATAACCGTGCGGGCGGCTGGCGCAAGCTCAAAAGGAATCAGTAGGACCTTGCGTAAAGAGTCAGGCAGTGAGCCCTTTATGGTTTCTTAAGCCATTGAGCCACATCCGGTGCGAAGTAGCTGATAATCATATCCGCGCCGGCGCGTCGTATTCCCGTTAAAACTTCCATCACGATGCGCTTTTCATCGATCCAACCCTGCTTAGCCGCGGCCTTGATCATGGAGAACTCGCCGCTGACATTGTAAGCGGCGATGGGCAAGTCGCAGTGGTCTCTTACCTGGCGAATCACATCCAGGTAGGCCAGCGCGGGTTTGACCATGACGATATCCGCTCCTTCGGCGATGTCTAAGTCTATCTCACGTAATGCCTCGCGCACGTTGGCCGGGTCCATCTGGTATGAACGACGGTCACCGAATTGCGGCGCGGAACCGGCGGCCTCACGGAATGGACCGTAGAAGCCGGAAGCGTATTTGGCGGAATAGGCCATAATGGGAGTCGCGGAAAAACCATGCTCGTCCAGCGTGCGGCGAATGGCTCCAACGCGTCCATCCATCATATCCGAGGGCGCTACCAGGTCTGCTCCTGCCTCGACATGTGAAAGCGCCATGCGCGCCAGCAGTTCCAATGATTCGTCGTTTTGCACGCTGCCATTATGGATTACGCCGCAGTGTCCATGACTGGTGTATTCGCACAAGCAGACATCGGTCATCACAAGCAGATCAGGGGCCTCTGCTTTGAGACGACGTATGGCCTGTTGAATAATCCCCTCGGAAGCGTAGGCTTGCGATCCTGATTCGTCCTTTTCCGAGGGGATGCCAAACAGCAGCACCGCAGGAATACCGAGATTGACGATGCGCTCCGCTTCGCGCCCAAGGTATTCTAAGGGCCACTGCATGATGCCCGGCATGGCGGAGATCTCACGTGGCTCGGTGAGGTCTTCGGCTATGAAAAGTGGGTAGATGAATTGCTCGATGCTCAAATGAGTTTCGCGTACAAGCCCACGCAATTTTTCGTTTTGCCGTGTCCGGTGCATGCGTACCGTAGGAAATGTACTCATAATTCTTTGCTCCTACTCTGTTTCTCGTAATGCCAGTTTCACGCTTTTCACTGTGTGCTCGATCATTTCGTCTGTTAAGGCCAGCGAGATGAAACAGCCTTCGAATTGAGATGGGGGCAGGTACACGCCTTGCTCCAGCATGTGCCAGAAAAAGCGGGCAAAGCGGGCCGTATCGGACATTTTGGCGCTGGCGTAATCAATTACCTTTTTGGCCGTAAAGAACAGGCAGAAGATGGCGCCTATACGAACTATCTGCGCGGGTCCGCCGGTCTGATGCAGTACTTGCTCGACGCCGTTGCAGAGCAGTTGTCCTTTGTGTTCGAGCGTTTCGTAGATGCCGGGCTTGCGCAATTCTTTGAGGGTCGCGATACCGGCGGCCATCGCCAGGGGATTGCCTGAAAGCGTGCCGGCCTGGTACATTGGCCCTAAAGGAGCAACCAGTTGCATGATATCGCGCCGCCCGCCATAGGCACCTACCGGCAATCCCCCACCGATGATTTTGCCCAGGCAGGTCAGATCGGGTACGATGCCGGTGCGCTCCTGCATGCCGCCTAATGCCACGCGAAAGCCGGTCATGACTTCGTCGAAGATCAGCAAGGCTCCATATTGTTGGGTCAGGTTCCTGAGCTTTTCCAGGAAACCGGGCAATGGCAGAACGAGTCCCATGTTGGCGGCGGCGGGTTCGACGATGATGGCCGCGATATCGTTTGGATGAGCGCGAAAGAGCGATTCGACGGTTTCAGCATCGTTGTAGGGAGCAATCAGGGTGTTGCTTGTAGCCTCTGCCGGAACGCCTGGGCTATCGGGCAGGCCCATAGTCGCGACGCCCGAACCGGCCTGCACCAGCAGCATATCGGCGTGACCATGATAGCAACCGCTGAACTTGATGATTTTGTTGCGACCGGTAAAGGCTCGTGCCAGGCGCAACGCACTCATGGTCGCCTCGGTGCCTGAGTTGACGAAGCGTATCATCTGAATCGATGGCACGCATTCCATGACCAGTTGCGCGAGTTCGTTCTCGGCGGCAGTCGGTGCTCCGAAGCTGAAACCTCGCGCTGCTGCTTCGGTCACGGCTTGCAAGACCGGAGGATAAGCATGTCCCAGGATCATCGGCCCCCAGGATTGGACGTAATCAAGGTAGCGATTTCCATCTACATCATAAAGATAAGGGCCATTGGCATGGTCTATGAAGATGGGATTGCCCCCCACAGCGCGAAAGGCGCGCACGGGACTGTTGACTCCGCCCGGCATCAGTTGCTGAGCCTCGGCGAAAAGCTCACGTGAGTGAGCCAGCTCCAGCCCGGTATCGGCTTGATTACTCATATGTTAACAACCTCATCACGCTCCGATTGCTTCAAGTATCTCGTCCAATGGCTGGGCCACGCAGGTGAACATCGGTGTATCGCGCAGAGTGTAGCGGCTGGCCTCAGTCTCGCGCAGTTCCTGAACCAGGTCGAGGAAATCGCTGATGTTATCCGTCTCAAATGCTACCACAAATTCCTGGTCATCGAGTCCAAATGAATAAGTGGTGTTGAGGGATACCGAGGGATATTTCAGGCCCATGCGAATATGTTCGTTCATCATGCGTTTTCGCTCTTCCAGGGGCAGGGCATACCAGGGGCGTGTCTTCACGAATGGATAGACAAAGAGATATTTCTTGTCTTCGGGAGTGATGACCAGGCGCGGGTCGTGGGCGCCACGAGCGTTTTTGCCAACGTAGACGGAGCGTTTGGTCATTGAAAGAAAAGCATGAGTCTCGCGCAGGTATGGTCCCATACTGCTGCGCCGGATTTTACTGCTGATACCCTGCAGGTCGCTGACATCATAGGTAGCCTGCCAGAGCATAAAATCGCAATCGGATCGCAATCCATAGAGGGCATAGCTGCGCATAAGGGCATGCTCTGCATGTTCTTCAAAGATTTGGAGCAGTTCTTGCTTCCCCTGCTGGCGTTTCTCAAGTGGCAATAACTGCCATTGGGGATCGAGTTTGTAAAAGGTAAAGCGCACCAGCTGGCGTGGCTGTTTCGGTTTTGCCGGCGTAACAGCCTGTTGGGGCTGCGCTATGATTGTTGAATCTGCCATATTGTTTCCTCGTCTTGAATGATTGCCTTCACAAGGCCGTTGATAGTGAACTCTTGCGCCTCGATATGTACATCCAGGTCGAATTCACGCGCGGTCTGTGAAGTGATGGGGCCGATACAAGCAATTTTGGGGCGAGCTTGCCGCACGAGATCGCTAAATTCGTTCGTGAAGCCTGGCTCGCACTGCTGAAGCCATTGCATAAAATTACGCACTGTAGAAGAACTGGTAAAGGTGATGATATCGAGCTGCCGGTTCCGGAGTAGGCGCACGACTTCAAGCCCTCTCTCGTCACCGGCGGCTGCAGAAACGGTAAAATAGGCCGCTACTTCGTCTACGATGGCGCCCGCCTGTTGCAGTCCGGTAACCAGCACCTTACGGGCTTCCGCGGCACGTGCCAGTAATATGCGCTGCCCTTGCAGGGATTTGCCGGTTTGATACGCGTCGTCGATGAGAGCGGCGACGACGCTTTCGGCCACATATTCGCCAGGTACGATGCTGGCGGCGATACCGTATTGAGACAACGCCGCGGCCGTCGCGGGGCCAATGGCGGCGATATGTGTACTGCCCATATCCTGTGCTGTGTATCCCAGTTCGCGCAAGCGCTCGAAACAGATAGTGACGCCATTGGCGCTGGTCAATACAAGCCAATCATATCCATTCGCGCAAAGTCGTCTCAAAGCATGATCCAGAGGTGCCCAATCTGCCGGGGGTATGATGCGAATTGTTGGGAACTCAACAGGCAAGGCGCCCAATGAGCGTAAAAGCGCGCTGAATGTTCCCGCCTGCTCCCTTGTGCGTGTTACCAGGATGCGTTTATTGCGCAATGGTAACGCTTTCACCGCGCTTTCAGACATGCTGTCGCTCCTGCAGGCGCGTATCGTTCAGGGTCTCTATGATCCCGGCGGCGCCTTGTGCTAGCGCTTGCTCGGCCAATTGGATGCCCAATTGTTCGGCGCTCTCAATGGAAGTTTCCGCTGTCCAGGGGATACTTTGTTGTACTCGTACCTGGCTCTGACCATCAAGGCTGGTAACCAATCCCTGCAAGGTAAGTTGACCATCCACGATTTCGCCGTAGGTCGCGATGGGAAGGTAGCAACCGGCACCCAGGCGGCGCATAAACATGCGTTCGGCGGTTGTTGTGGCCCGCGTCTCCAGGTCGATTAAGGGAGCAATCAAGGCCTGCATCTCAGGTTCATCGCGTATTTCCAGCGCTAAGGCTCCCTGTCCCGGCGCGGGCATCAATGTTTCAACCGGAAGATAGGTCACGCGCTCTACCAGGCGGTCCTGGATGTGCAGGCGGTGCAGACCGGCGGCGGCCAGGACAATCGCGTCATAATCCCCGGCATCAAGCTTGCGCAGCCGCGTATCAACGTTTCCGCGTAGTGATAAAATGTCTGCTGCTGGAAAAAGTGCGCGAATCTGGGCTGTACGACGCAGGCTGCATGTGCCGATACGCAAACGAGCCTGCGTGTGATCACCAGGGATTGTCCCTACATAAGATGGATGCCAGACGAGCACGTCGCGTACATCCTCGCGTGTACCTGCCGCGACGACACGCAATCCCTGCGGCTGGACTGTAGGCAGGTCTTTCAGGCTGTGTACTGCCAGGTCAATACGTTTCTCAGAAAGGGCACGTTCGATTTCCATCACAAAAACGCCATCACCGCCGATCTTCGTCAGGGGCATGTGCGTGTTATTGTCGCCGGTTGTGTGAATCTGCTCGATGGTGATGTCAAGGCTCGGCCACTGCTGTTGTAGCCGGGCGACCACCCATTGTGTCTGTATCATCGCCAGTTTGCTGGCCCGCGTTCCTATGATTATCCGTTTCATCTATTTTCTCTTCTAAATCAAATAAATATCGTAAAGCCTCGGCGTAGATATGCCCCTGGCCCTCGGCGGCAGCGGCTTTGAGGCGCACCATCGGCGTATGCAATAGTTTGTTCATAAGGCGTGTGGTGAGCTCTTGCACGGTTGCCATCTCGCGTTCTGTGAGAGAAGATGACAGGTGCTGCATGGCACGTGCCAATTCCTGTTGGCGCAGGCTATCTACGTGGCGGCGCAGGTCGCTAATGGTACCGACGACGTTGAGCGAGCGCCGCCAGCGGTCAAAGGCGCTCGCCTCTTCGACGATGATCGCCTGTACCTGTTCAACTTCCTGGAGGCGCAGGTGTATGCCCGCGTCTACACTTGCCTGGAGGTTATCCAGGTTATAGAGGTACACCCCGGGTAAGTTCGCCACCTCTGGTTCCACGTCGCGGGGCAGCGCGATATCTATCAGCAGTAATGAGCGTCCATTGCGTTGCTGTACGACCCGCTGCATCATTTCAAAGGTGATGAGAGCGAGGGGAGCAGTCGTGGAAGTGATGACGACATCAGCTTCTGCCAGCGATGTGGCCAGTTCGGTGAACGAGCGGTGGGTCGCGCCGAAGCGCTGTGCCAGGACCAGGGCATTGGCCTGGGTGCGATTGATAATGGTAAGCTGGCGCGCTCCCTGGTCACACAAATTGGCCGCAGCCTGCTCGCTCATTTTACCGGAGCCTACCAGCAGGATACGAGCCTCGTTCAGGTCAGGGAAAAGCCGGTTTGCGAGCTGCACCGCGACATAACTGACCGAGGCGGCATTGCGGCTGATGCCTGTTTCGCTGCGCGCGCGCTTCCCGGCCACCAGCGCAGCGCGGAAGAGGGCCGAAGTAATCGGGCCGGCATAACCACCACCGTGGGCAATTTCCAGCGCCTCCGCGACCTGCCCTTGAATTTGTGGTTCGCCGGGTACAAGAGAATATAATCCACAGGCAACACCTAAGAGATGCAATACTGCCTGTTCGTCAACGAGAAAGTAGCAATATTGCTCAAACTCTTCACGCCTGACCTGGCGCGATTCGCTCAGGATGTGGAGCAGATTCGATCTTCCCCCTTCGATCTCAGGACAGATAGCATACAGCTCTATGCGATTACACGTTGAGATCAGTACAGCTTCCTGTACCAGTTCTTTGGCCCGCAAGAGAACCTGGGAAATCTGCCGTGGGGAGCAGGCCAATCGTTCGCGCAACTCGATGGGCGCTGACCTGTGATCAACGCCGATAGCTAAAATATGCACTCAAAACCCTCGTAAATCTCAAAAAATTTAGCAACCTATAGAGATTTTAGCAGTATTTTCCCTGGAGTCAAGGTTCGTAGGTGCCAGATTTTCCTTGCCAGAATTTTATCAGGTAAACACCTTATTTTTTGTAGTGTTCCGGTGTTTCATCTCGCTTTCCCTCTTGTCGCTCGATGCTCAATATGCTAGTATCACCAGAGTATATAACATAGCAGGAGTAAACCATGGCGGATCAATCTGAAATTACTACTCAAGCCCAGGATGAAATAGAAGATACTGTCACTGATACAGCGGAAAAAACGATCCAACCTGTGCCGGCAACAACAGCTTCGAAGGTGGAAAAGGAACGTAGCTTTGATTGGTTGACGATGGGAGTAGTCGTGCTTATCGCGGCATTCTTCGCGATAACTGCGCGCTTTCAAGCTCAACCTGCTAATTCACTGCTGCCCATAGCTGTACTCAGTGCCACTGGCTGCGGCCTGTTTGTCACGGGGCTGCGCAAAATTCGCGCTATGCAAGGAGCGGGGGTTTGGGAAGCAGGTCTGGGCGGTTTTTTTATGGCGATCTTTCAATTTCTGGTCGCCATTACCTATCCAGGCGTTTTCAATACGCTTACAACGAGCCAGGCTGGGCTGCAAGGTTTTCTCAATACATGGGGCCTGGTTCTGGTGGCTTCGATTGTTTTCAGCATAGTCGGCGTGGCACTCGGCCAGCTCGCCTTCGCGTCGCGCTCGTTACCGGCCAAAACTCAACTATCTGAAGCATTAGAGGAAGCAGGCGATGGAGTTGTTGAAGATACGCAGGGCGACGACACGGCTGCTGAGAAAAGTCAGGCTACTCTGGTCAATAACGATGAGGACGATTCTGCCGCGAGAGATGAACACGAGACGCAGGCGGCGGATGTCGAAAGCACGGGCATATCTCAACCGGCGCGTTCATTCCTCAGCTATGTTATTGCGCTGCTGCTGCTCGGCTTAGCGCCAACAATGGTTGGATACCTGTTTTCTGCTGCCTATAGTTTTGTGCTGAGTTTGAATGGATTTGCGCTGAGTCCCTATCCAACGCTGCGCCTGCTCAGTGCTTTACTCCCCTGGCAAGTGCCAGCGCCTCTAAATTTGAATGGCAGCACCGGCAACTTCATCATTTTCAGTCTGCTATGGTACATTCCTCTCTTCTTTGGGAACCCGTCATGGTTCGATCTGCAGGCGCTTGAGCCTCTCGTTTTCAATGGAGCTGCCCTGGCTTTACTTCTCATCGCGGTTTATAAACAGGATGCCAGTGCAAACGATTCGTCCTCTCTTATGAACTGGAAGGCTTACCTGCTTTTAGAGTTTTTGTTAGGCTTCATTATCGTGTTTCCCGCCGATTTATGGCTATTGCAGGGGATTAAGGGAATCCTGCAATTGCAGGGTGTTGCCATACCGATACGCAGCCTGGAAGTCTTGAATCCGCTCACATTTATACTCAACCTCATTACCGGGCCTCTCATTTGTGTGGCAATAGGTATACTTTTGCGCAAGATGAGAAAGCGGCTCTTCGGTGTTACCAGGTAGAGCTGATAAACATTGGCCTCCTCATACGTTAATACAGACGAAAGTAATAGTGTGTTGCCATCCTGAACAGTTTGTGCAAGTATAAAGTAGGATGAGCTATACGCATTTGTAGGTAGGACCCGAATGAGCGTAGGGTTGGCTTGATCGCATCCAGGGGACCTCATTCGATATTCGGAAAAATAAGCAATGAGCCATTGTCAGAAGTGTAATGCGGAACTACCGGATGGCGCTCGCTTTTGTGGTAAATGTGGTTTTGCCCAACTGCCTGCCGGGGCGTTTTCTGTTGTGGCTACTCAGACCCCTCAAGGGGCGGTCGTGAATGCCGTAGAAACGGAAGATGCTGTCAAACCGGTAGCTGACACTCCGCCGGTATCCCCGGCCGTTTCGCTCATTCCTACCAGAACCGTGCATCCCGGTCTCAAACAAGCGACTTTACCAGGGGGGGCTGGTAGTGCTTTCTTGCGCCCTCCTGATTCCGAACCGCTTAAAAAAATTGTTGGGGAAGTACAAGTATTTCCAACACTAGGACAGCGAGAGCCAGCAAGCGATATGATACCTGAGACGCCAGAACCGGGCGTTACCCGGTCTTCTGAATCTGAACCGGTAAAACAACCGGAAACAAAAGGACAGATCATTACGACACCACCTGCTCCATCCGTGCCTGTTACAAAGTCCGTGCAGTTCAAGTCCAGAGCGTGGAGCGGCACTTCAGGGGGCAATTCGCAACAGCCGGCGCCCGAACAATCGCAGGCCGGGCCGGCAAATATGCCTGATCCTGTGAGTTTGCCGGGTATGCAACCACCACTTGCTGGGAGATCTCCAGGTCTGATTCGCCAGGTTGGATTCTCTCCATCGCCACTGCAGCCGGCCTCGCCTTCAACGCCTGTACAACAGGGATTATCAACACCGGCGCAATCGGGGCAGGTACCTGTGAAACCGGGGAGTGTGCCTGCATTTCCTCCTATAGTGCCGCCACCGGCAGCATCCGGTTCATCAATGCAACAACCTGTTGCGCCTGCTCAAAATAGTCAGTTTCCTTTCGAGCCAGGACAACAACAGGTTGTGAGGGAATCAAGCCCGTCTCCCTGGCAAAGACCAGGCGCGGGCAATCGCTCTCCCTGGCAGGCTGCTGGTGTGGTTGATAAGCCACAATCCGATCCGATAGATGTTTTCGGAGTGGCTGAGCCGGAGCTTGGGAGATTAGGTAGCACCAGCAAGGCAGCAGAACACTGGCGCCAGAGCTGGCGTGACCGGCAGCGAGCTGAGGCGGGTCCCGCGGAAGGCGTATCGAGGGGACATGCGCACGTTCCTATGCCCCTCATGGCTATGCAACAGAGCCTGGCACGAATGCGCGCCATTATTCTCGCCAATAAAGAGCAGGATACCCAGCCAAAAAATCTTGGTTTCTGGATTACCCTCTTGCTCATGTTTTGTTTGATTGGTGGCCTGGGAGCCTACATCATCTCTTCGTATATACCCAACTCACCACTCGGCAGCGCGCGAGTCGTACCACCCGCAAGCCCGGCTCAACCCTCGCTGGTAGCGCAGAATACTACTATTGAAACAGGTCAATCACTCCATGTACATGGTGATCACTTTGGCTCCAACCAGGCGATCAGCTTTTTACTCGATACAACACAGCCTATCGTGGATGCATCTGGGCACAATATTTCTGCTCAGACCGACGCTCAGGGAACATTTGACGCGAACATTCCTGTCGGAAACGATTGGGCGACCGGGAACCACGTGATCGAGGCTATGGATAGCGGCAGCAATCAATTTGCCTATCTGACGATTAATGTCTTACCCGCGGGTACTCCATCGGCTACAAGCAACAATCTGACCCTGTTATTCAATGGGCAACCTCTACACGAGCTTTCGTTTACGGCAGTGGTTGGGCAGGATAATCCCAGCCAGCGATTTACGCTTGAGAATACCAGTGGCGCCCCGTTGAAATGGTCGGCCACTGCTGCCGCCGCCAATAATTTAACCTGGCTGGTCATCAATGATAACCACACCTCCGGCACTTTGAATATATCCGGCACCGATTCCATCGGCGTCAGCGCGATTATCACCGGCTTGCAAAGCAGTAAGGTGCCTTACAAGGGGCAGATTATTTTTACCATTAATGACAGCGAACAGTTGACACTGCCTGTACAATTGACGGTAAACGATGCGCCATCAGAACTGGTTTTCAGTCCTGATCCCATCATTGCTCACTATTTGCCTGGTGGGACCTGTCAAAGCGGGGCAGCATTGACGTTGATCAATCTTGGCGAACAGGTGATTAGCTGGAAGTTGGGGATAGATGGCAATACCAGCGCTCATCTCCATTTTTCGTCTGTTCAAGGCCAGTTGGCGCCATCTGACGAGTCAACGCCTCAGTTCAGCTCGACGCAGGTTGTAACTCTCACGTGTTCAGGCGTTCAAGCTGGGAGCAGTTATACCGTTACACTGTATGCCAATGGCGCTCAATGGAGCGAGCAAATTTTCATTCAAACATGATCTGGCCGGTTCGCGGCCTGGGAGGATGCCTGAAGTTTTATGAGTGACCCACGTTTACTTGCCGTTTTCGCCGTTGTTTTTATCCTCCTGGGAGTGTATAACGTGATGTCCGGACTGCGGCGCATGCGGGCAGCACGGATACAGCAGCAGCGGCTTGTCTGGTACCGGCAAATCAATATTTTGACCGGTACGGAGTATGTCCTGCTGGCACTGGTGTTTCTGGTGAGCATCGGTTTCAATACCGGAACGCTTCCGGCAAGTCTGAAAAGTATCGTTATCCCGCTGTACCTGGTGCTTCTGCTAGCGGCTGCGATACTCGCTGGCCTGGTTATTCGTCAGGGGATCAGCAATGCACGGCAGGCGCGCGCGCAATCGACTACGCAAACCGCGCGCAGCAGCGGAGCGAGCAGGGTAAATTCGACTATGGAAACCGAGCCGGTCGAGGTAACAAGCACTGTGAACGCCGAACGGCGGCGCGCTCGCCGCAAAAATGCTGCCGCCGCGCGCCGGAGACGAGCCGGAAAAGCGTAATATCCAACCATCACAACCCCTCAAGCACCAGTTGCAGATCGTAGGCACTCAGCTGGGCATCAAAATGAGCAATCAGGCGCGTAATGCGACATGAGACATTTTGACCGCTGCCGATTGGAGCGCCACTGTCAGTAAGTGTGATGCCGTCCAGTAATTGCAACGCCGGATTCAATGGGACTGATACGGTGTGTGTCACCTGCGTGCGTACCTCCTGGGCCATGAGAAAGCTGGCTTTTTGCGCGCATTGTGTTGTGCTCATGAGTTTCTGATCGATATGATGGAGCAAGCGCTCCAATCCCACAAGATGTACATGAGCATCATCATAGGCTTCGGCTGTGGTCAATGAGCCGGGAACGCCTCCCGCCGGCGGTTTGCCACTCACAATGATATGATTCGCGCGCAGGTCATTGCTGCCAAAACTCACCAATTCAATCTCTGGCTGGTAGTTCCATACCGGTAGGTCGGCGTTTGAGAGTTCATGAAATTGGAGTACTTCGTTCTGATCGAGGAAGTACGCCAGGCCATAGGTAGCGCAAAGTTCGTCCAGGGCATGGCGGTAAAGTTGACCGGCTTGCAAGACGAAGGAGGGTACGACCTGGCTCATCTGGGAAGTTGTGGGTAGTGAGAGGTTGAAAAGACCGGCACGTGCCGCAACTTCGTTAACCAGGTAGCTCAATGTCGCGTTGCTGTACGCATTCTGATAGCGCGATTGGACATCCAGGTTGCGGGATACGTCGAGTCCTACCAGCAGCAAGTGATTCTCCTGTGGCGAACGCACGAAATGTATTTGCTCCAGGTGATACATGCCAACCTGTACGACATCGGGAGTCAATGGGGGCGTGCCTACCTTATAGCCCTCACTTAAAACTAGCGTTGCGTTCAATCCAATGGGTTGATAGTTGTTGTCGGTGGTCACGAAGGCGTTGTAGATGCCGCGTGCATTATCAAGGATTACTTCCAGGCGAGCAGGTGTGCCCTGCTGCTCGTGACGCTGGTAGGATAAAATGGACGCCGAAACATCCAGGTACTGCGCGGGATTCGAGACCTGGAATGCCGGAGCGCTGAAGACTATCGGGAGAGCAGCGACATAGTAACGAGACCCGGCATTGCCACTATGAGGCACGGGCAATTTGAATGCGCTCACGCCATAACTGCATGTGATATCGTGCATAATCAGCCCGTTCGACCAGTGAACGAGGTCAGCGGACTGCCTCAGACGTGGGTAGCTATAGACCGAGCCGGATAAGACGCCATTATCGAATTCAACGCATGCCAGGGTATAGATTCCATCGGCCAGCGACAAACGGGGCGCAATACGACCTATAGCAGTGCTGGTGGCCGGAGCAATCACTGAACTGCTGCTCCAGCTGCCACCCGATGGGTTGTAAATGCACGAGAAGAGGCTATAGCTATCAGAGTAAACAATGGTGTAGGTCAAATGAGCCCAGGCAACGGCAACACCTGCCCCAGAGTTGATGGTTGGCAGCGTCCAGGTTGCAAGGGCAGACCAGGTGCCACCGGAGTAGAACGAGCAACCCATCGCTTCGCCCCCGGTTACATCGTAAAGGAAGAAGACATCGTTATTGCCCGCGCTGCCAATGCCCTTGATTAAGGCCGACGATGGAGGGGAAAGAACGCTGGCAGGCCCTGTCCAGGTGATACCATTATCGGTCGATGTCCATACCCAGAGATTGTTTCCGCCTGTGCCGCGCTGTGCGAAGGCTCGCAAGGTGCCGGAGGAGTTGGAAATGGCGCAACCACCATCCTGGAACATTAGTCCCGCCGATCCTGGCAGTGTAACCCAGGCGCTGCTGGCCCATTGTGATGCCTGAGATGGGTCGGTAATGCGTTGCACCTGGAAATTGCAGTTGAAGCCGGTGCCACCGCGAGTCACCTGTACCCGCACAATACTATTGTCGTTGGCGATACAGGCATCATTCCACGCATCCGCCGTTCCAGGGTTTTGATACTGTGCATAATGGAGAACATGATCTTCGATGGTCAACTTGACTGCCGGAATGCGTGTGGTGTTATTGAGCGCCGCGGTAAGCGCGCTGTCGAGGGAACGAACCATGTGGAGAAACCTTTCTGAAGGATTGGTATGGTAGAGGGTTATTAAGAGGAGACGAACATAGCTGCTCGCTTGCTTCTAGTATAGTCTGTAAATAAGAAGATTTCAAGGCCCAGGGCTTGTGAATTATTGCAGGCCGACTTTGGAGAAACCAAGCAAGGCCAGAGCTTCGTGAGGACAGGAGGCAAAATGACGACGACTGGCTCGGATGTGGCAAGAGCCAGAGCGATGGATGAGGGTGATGGCCAGATTGC